>CAZIVK010000117.1:0-5438 GCA_964542515.1 uncultured Oscillospiraceae bacterium
CAGCTCAAACGGTAAGTCTGTTGGGTAGCGTGTCTCAATATAATACCTGTTAAAGGGAGGACTTCCGTCCAGATACTGCGTAAATTGTTTATCCAAGCTAATAGCTTTACGCACCAGAAATGTGACATTGTGACCGTCATAGTGTTTCCGGCTCTTAAAAAGCAGGTAGCCTTTCAACGACTTTTCCGCTACCTGGTGACAATGAAAAACAACGGTTTTTAAGTCACCGCCTCCTGATAAAAGCAACCGAGCGGTCTGTAGATCACTTTGAGCTCTGTCAAGCCATTCGTAGTAACGCTTACTGTCCGTTATGTTTGATGACCTTCTAGCGCTCATATACAACCGTCCCCTTTTGAAGTATGCGGTGTGCAAAGCTCTGGGGGTCACTTGTAAGAGTATCCCACTCAGCGGGTGTATAAACGATGATGTCAAATGATACATCGGAGGCGATGGCGAGATATAGATCATGTTCCAACGTGGTCTTATCTGATACTTCAGCTACAATGGATAGGTCTATATCCTTAACATTACCTGTTGCGATGTCCCTCTTAGTACCGTAAAGGACCAGCATATCAGGGTTTACAATTGAGCGGACTTCCTCAATGATTCTTTGATACTCCTCCATACCGCACCTCCATTCACATTTGGTTATCGGTGTCTACCAGTATTTTATCACACCTTATAAAATGGTACAATCAGTATATTAACTAAAATGACGGCTTAAAAACTCGGTAATAGTTTCTCTTTGACCCTTCAATGAACCCTGCACAAGTTTTTCAGTGCCACCGCCCCTGCCGCTAAACTCAGCATTAATAGTCTTGCAGAGTGGTCTCACATCACCTGTTTGTGTGGCAAATGCGTATCTGAATCCCCCATCCCCGTCGTATGAAAAAACTACAGAACACGGTGACTTTTCAGCCACTCCGAGCGCCAGTTGTCGCAAATCATCCGGCTCAAGGCCATCCTCAAACATGAGGACATATTCATCTGCAGGAGTCAGGCCATCCACAATATAATTAATTATTCTGCTCTTAAACCCCTTAAGTTTATACTCAAGGCTATCATTAGTTTCACACAGCTGCCTTACCGCTCCCGAAACCTCCTCAGGTTTTGAGGACAACTGGACGGATATATCAGTGACGCTTATGTGTTTTGCACGGTAATCATCAAGCGCCCTAAATCCACAAAGGACACTTACCCTGGTTCCGCCTTTATATTTCTTTGCGGAGACTATTTTCATTATGCCTATCTCTCCGGTAAGCTTAACGTGTGTTCCGCAACATGCACACACATCGTAACCCGGAACAGTAATAAGTCTTAGGGTGGTGTCGATCTCTTTCTTGCTCCGGTACGCCACATCCACCGTCTCACCAACCTCGTAAAAGGATGTTACCAGCGGGAGATTGGAAAAAATAGCTTCATTCACTTCCCGCTCAACCTCCTCTAGTTCCTCCTCTGTAAAAAGACCGTTAAAGTCGAGAGTTACATAGTCGCTACCTATGTGGAAGCCTACGTTGTCATAGCCCCAGCGCCTGTTCACAATACCGGAAATAATATGTTCACCGCTGTGTTGCTGCATGTTGCTAAATCTAAACTCCCAATCTACAGCCCCAGAAACCATTGCCCCTACATCAAGGGATGCGCCGACTCTATGATATACAACTTCATCTTTTTCATACACTGCCAGCACCTCATGTCCTGCAAGAACTCCCTTGTCCGCAGCCTGCCCACCACCCTCAGGATAAAAGGCAGTCCGGTCAAGTACCACATCGTAAAAGTCCCCGTTGAGCCCACAGGCTAAAACTGTGGCTTCAAATTCCTTAACGTGGCTGTCGTAGTAGAATATTTTTTCTGTCTTATTCATAGAGCTTACCTCACTTCATGTGCTAAAACCCGCTAAGCTCAGTGCCTAGCGGGTTTTTAGCAAGTATTCATTTGGTGATCCATCGCAGATTCGAACTGCGGACACCCTGCTTAAAAGGCAGGTGCTCTGCCGACTGAGCTAATGGATCATATTGGCTGGGATGGCAGGATTTGAACCTACGAATGCCAGAGTCAAAGTCTGGTGCCTTACCCCTTGGCTACATCCCAATAGTAGCTTTTGAACACCTTTCGGTGTATTGGGGTAGGACGGAAACGGCGTTTCCGTTTGCGTCCACCCAACTTACCTTGTGGGGTGGATAAGCGGACTCGAACCGCCGACCCCCAGGGCCACAACCTGGTGCTCTAACCGCCTGAGCTATACCCACCATAAAAAAAATGGCGCGCCTGAAGAGACTCGAACTCCTGGCCCACTGCTTAGAAGGCAGTTGCTCTATCCACCTGAGCTACAGGCGCGTGTGGAGCGGGTGATGGGAATCGAACCCACACAACCAGCTTGGAAGGCTGGAATTCTACCATTGAACTACACCCGCACTATTTATTTGGCTAACGGTACGTAGGTGATTTACGTCAGCTTTAGAATATTAGCATAAAACCTCCCCTCTTGTCAAGTACAACTTTTATATTTAGACGTTTTCTTTTTTGTCCGGTGGTCACCCACCGGACAAAAAAATCACATAATGCCAAGGAAGTCCAGTGTGGCAAAGTAGTCCGCAGGCGTCTCAGCCCTGCGAATAAGGCTGTACGAGCCGTCTTCAAGGAGCATAACCTCTGCTGAGCGGAGCTTTCCATTATAATTATAGCCCATACTATGACCGTGTGCTCCAGTGTCATGAATCACCAAAATATCTCCGATATCGATCTTGGGGAGACTGCGGTCTATAGCAAACTTATCATTGTTCTCACACAGAGAACCTGTAATATCATAGATGTGGTCTGAGGGCATGTCCTCTTTACCCAGAACAGTGATATGGTGATATGCACCGTACATAGCGGGTCTCATTAGGTTTACAGCACAGGCATCAAGTCCAATATATTCTTTGTATATGTGCTTGGCATGAAGAGCTGTGGCAACAAGACATCCGTACGGAGCCAACATATAACGGCCAAGTTCTGCATATACGGACACATCCTGCATACCGGCTGGAACCAATATTTCATTGAACTTTTGGTGGACACCCTCACCTATGACAAAAATGTCATTTGCTTGCTCCTCTGGGCGATATGGAACTCCAATTCCACCGGAGAGGTTTATGAAGCTAATATCTGCCCCTGTGGATTTCCTGAGTTTAACAGCTACTTCAAACATCACTGCCGCAAGTTCAGGGTAGTATGCATTTGTCAGTGTGTTGGAGGCAAGAAATGCGTGCAGACCAAAGTGAAGAACTCCCTTCTTCATCAGTAGTTTGATGCCCTCCTCAAGCTGATCATATGTCATGCCATACTTTGAGTCACCCGGAGTGTCCATAATATGATTTGTGAGCACAAAACTTCCACCAGGATTGTACCTCAAGCTGATTGTTTCAGGCATCTTCCCAATGGTTCTTTCCAGAAAATCAATATGAGTAAAATCATCCAAGTTTATAATTGCGCCAAGCTTATGGGCTAGTTCAAATTCCTCAGGAGGCGTAGCATTTGACGAAAACATGATGTCATCCCCCACAATACCACATGCCTCAGCAAGCATAAGTTCGGTGTAAGATGAGCAGTCCATCCCACAACCCTCCTCATGCAACATCTTTATAATTGAAGGTGTTGGAGTGGCCTTTACAGCAAAATATTCTTTAAACCCCTTATTCCAAGAGAATGCCTTACGGAGGTCACGGACATTTTCCCTGATTCCCGTCTCATTATACAGGTGAAACGGTGTGGGGATATCCTTTATGATTTCATTTACCTTTTCCAGAGTAACAAATGGTTTCTTCATTCACAGTTTTCCTTTCACACGGTAGTACATCACCGCAACAGTAGATAGATATTACAACATTTTACGTCTTTATGCAAGAGGAGATTTGCATAACTTGTCGAAACCACATGGATGTGGTAAAATTAGCTCACTCATAGTGAAAGGTCAGTGTTTTTATGAAGCTGGTTTTGAAAGTATTATTAATAGTCATTCTAGTGGCGGGGATTGCACTCCTTGGCTACTGGGTACTAACAACAGGACAACTCTCCTATGTCCACCTCAAATATGCTGAGCACCTGGAAGGACGGGATCAGCACCAAGCTGCCGCCAAACATTATGAAAAGGCACTTGAAATTAAGCCAAAAGACTCAGACATACGTGTGGCTACCATTGAATATTACTACAAGCAGTCCAATTATACAAAAGCTGAGTACCATCTGCTAGAAGGAATAAATATACAGCCCAGCTACTCCTGGTACTACACGGAGCTCAGCCGGATATATGTGGAGCAGAGCAAACTCTATGACGCCGAAGAGCTCCTTACAAATTTGCCAAGTCAATTACTTAAGCAGAGCATCTCAAAGTCAAGACCTCTATCTCCTGTTCTAAATCCTGCACCCGGAAGCTATCGTGATGAGTTTGAAATCACCCTCTCGTCTGAGGAGAATCTCAAAGTCTTTTACTCCATAGATGGCAGCTTTCCCACCACACTTAACCCGTATAAGGGTGCAATAACACCGGAATCTGGGGAAATAACGGTTGTGGCAGTTGCCGTCAATGACGCAGGTTTGGTAAGTCCCCCTGTTAAGGGAGTCTATCGCTATGAGCCTGAAATTCCTTCTGTCACACTTGCTGACCCAGGCGTTGAAAGCGTAGTGCGCAGCATCTTACGTCTTCCCGAAGGGGACATCTCCTCCGGTTCGCTTAGAAGTATAGCATCGTTTTCCAATACTGTAGGATCTGAAGTTATTGCCATATCGGATCTGTCTGACTTCACCTGGCTGTCAGGTCTTGAAACACTTGAGTTGACATATGTAAGGACTCCTCTAGACCCGTTAGCAGACCTTACTCGCCTAAGAGCATTATCTCTTCACAACTGTAACTTATCCTCATCATCCATCGCTCCTCTCGCCACCCTTGATAATCTGGAGTTTCTAGACCTATCAGAAAATTTACTGGGCTCCGCCAATCTAATAAGCACCTTTTCAAAGCTTGATATGCTTATTCTCAGAGGCAACTCTATAGTAGATATAACCCCATTAGAAAAAATGACATCGCTACAGTCACTCGATCTCGGCAATAACGCAATTGAGGACATATCACCACTGTCCAAACTTACTAACATTACCCACCTTTCCCTTGATTCCAACAAAATATCTGATCTGACGCCCTTGGGCAAGCTCAGCAGTCTTATATCTCTGAACGCATCAAGCAATGTGCTTACTGACATCAGCGGTCTAGAGAGCTGTGTGGCCCTGGAAACGTTGGACATCTCACACAACAGTATTGCATCCTTAAGCCCACTCAGTTCAAACCGGAACTTAATTTCTCTTTCAGCAGTAAAAAATCAAATTTCTGATATTAGTCCACTTAGCACCTTAGAAAAGCTGAATATTGCAAATTTCTCCACTAATGAAATTGTAGACCTAAC
>CAZIVK010000118.1:0-5351 GCA_964542515.1 uncultured Oscillospiraceae bacterium
GGCGCCCCCTCCGGTGCAGCCCCAGTACCGTCAGCAGACACCTCCGCCTCCTCCGCCCCAGCAAGCACCGCAACAAGCACCGCAGTATTATAGGCCTCCAATGAGCTCAGATCCGCTTTCTCCTTTGCAATGGATTCTTACACTAATAGTGTTGGGGCTCCCTCTTATTGGCATTATCATGACGTTTGTATGGGCTTTTAGTTCTACAACAAACCTAAATCGGAAAAACTACTGCATAGGTGTACTCATTTTTGCCGCAATCATTTTGGTTCTTACCATTGTCTCAGCAATCCTCTTCGGCGGATATTTTGCCCTTCTGTTCAACTCATTTGACAGGTACTACTAATAAATGGAAAACGACCATTCAGGATCTTTACTCCTGAATGGTCGTTTAATTTTTACTGGGGTGAGGTAATGTTGTACCAGTGTTTGTAGCGGGAGAACTTCTCCATGTACATGGCTGTTCTTTCTGGATTTGGGGTGACTGTCTCCCCTGTTTTGAAGATGTTTCCGTCAAGGCCCAGGACGTCCAGCGCTAAGGCGACACCTCCCATAAGTGATGCCTGCTTTTGTGGGGAGAGCTCCATTGGGGTGCCAAAGATATCACAGCACATCTGTGTCCAAGTTCTGGAGTTTAGTATTCCACCGGAGAGCTTGATTGTGTTGGGCTTACCGCCTATTTTTATTAGCTCCTCATAGCAGTGGTATACGTTAAAGATGACACCCTCCATAACAGCAAAGTAGAAGTCCAGCTTACCGTGCTGTGGGAGTACATCGTGGAAGGAGGCGGTTCTATCACCATTCCATCCGGGACTTCTTTCACCGTAGAGAAAGGGAAGAAAGACTGGGAGGTTTGCAAGATCTACGGAACTGTTTTCTATCTGAGCGTATGTTTCACCGGAGTCAAACAGTTTTGCTTTTATCCAGTCAACGCTGTTAGTAGCACCAGATGTGGCCGCTCCTACGAGGTAGGAGTTGGGTGTGAGGTAGCACCAGGTTGCAAGTTTATCTGAAAATGCGGGACGTGGAGAAGATAGGCGGATTGCGGCGCTGGTACCCACCGAAAAAGTCATAACACCGTTTTGAAGTGCGCCCTCCCCTATTTGGTTCATGGCGCCGTCCGGATATGACGGAAGAACTGGTATACCGGACTGCACACCAAGAAGCTCAGCTGACTCCGCTGTTAGTGGGGATGTTGCGCTATATGTGGTGACGCGCCCAAGCTGATTCTCAGAAATGCCTGAAATCTGCAGTGCTTCAGGTGAATAATTTCTTGTCTTGATGTCCAGCAGACCACTTCCGGAGGCCATGCTCTCACTCTCCTCAAGTTTTCCTGTGAGTTTGTAGAACATGTACCCGCCTAGGCTGGTTATGATTTTATTTTTGAGATCCGTCCCGGACTCCTGAAGCTTTTTTAGTTTAAACACCGGGTAGATGGAGTTTATAGTGCAACCGGTGGTATTGTAGAACTGTTTTGAAAAATCTTTATCCTGTTTATATCTCTTTTCTACATCCACGGCCCCTCTGTAGGACCACAGAAGTGCGCGCGTGGTTGGGTTCATCTCCTTATCCAGGAGTAAAAGACTGTGCCACGTACCCCCAAGGGCAATTGCATCAATCTTCTGCCCCTCAGCAACCCTCCTACCAACGGCCAACGTCTGCTTGAGTATGCCATCTGCGTCTTGGGTTACCAGATCATTGTACTCCTGCAGGTACTGGTCTGTCTGAATGGACATTTCACCGTTATCCGTGTTGTAGATCATAGCCTTAGCCGAAGCAGTGCTAGCTTCCAATACTAATATCAACATTGCAAAAAACCTCACTACTTTTATATTCATTTTCATCTTTATGACTTATTATTTACTCGCATCTTACCATCTTACAGTCATTCTATGCAAGTGTCTTTGCACCACATAGCAATATTTACAATGTTTCTTTTAATTGTCGCAAATAATGCAATTTAGCTGCTTTACTATTTATGTTATTATACTCGTAGCATATGATATAATCTAGCTGTTATAAGTTAAATTATTATCTATATGGATTTATAATATGAAAGAGGCTGAAATAGGCCTAATAGGCCTAGAAGTTATGGGAGCTAATCTAGTATTAAATATGGAGAGCAAGGGTTATACCGTTGCTGTATTCAATAGGAACACGGACGTTGTAACATCATTTATGAACGACAGTGGTAAGGGCAAAAAATTCATAGGAACCTACTCTTTAGAGGAGCTGGTCTCAACTCTTGAAAGACCCCGCAAAGTAATGATGATGATTAAATCCGGAAAGCCTGTTGATTCGATTATTGAAAATCTCATTCCCCTCTTGGATGAGGGTGACGTAATAATTGACGGAGGAAACTCACACTTCCCTGACACCGCACGTAGAACCGCTTACCTAGAGAGCAAAGGACTTCTATTCATTGGTACCGGTGTTTCCGGCGGTGAAGAGGGCGCACTTAAAGGTCCAAGCATTATGCCCGGAGGATCTGAAGCTGCCTGGCCACTAGTAAAGGATATCTTCCAAGCTATCTCCGCAAAAGTTGAGGACGGATCCCCCTGCTGTGAGTGGGTAGGTGCAGGCGGAGCAGGCCACTTTGTTAAAATGGTTCATAACGGAATTGAATACGGCGACATGCAGCTTATCTCTGAAGCCTACCACCTAATGCGTGACTACGTGGGAATGACCCCTGACGAGATGGCCAAAGTATTTGCTGAATGGAACAAAACCGAGCTTGACAGCTATCTCATAGAGATCACCGCAGAAATACTCGCATACAAGGACACTGACGGAAGTCCTCTGGTTGACAACATCCTTGACGCCGCAGGACAAAAAGGTACTGGTAAATGGACCGGAATAGCTGCTCTTGATGAAGGAATCCCTCTTACCCTTATAGTTGAAGCGGTCTTTGCAAGAAGCCTCAGTGCACTGAAAGACGAGCGCGTTGCAGCATCAGGCGTTTTGTCCGGACCTGAAGGAAAATTCACTGGTGATCGTGCCGAATTTGTAGAAAACATCCGCAAGGCTCTCTTTGCAGCCAAAATAATATCCTACACCCAGGGCTTTACCCTTATACGCGCCGCCGCTAAGGCATACGGTTGGGAACTCAACTATGGAAACATCGCCCTCATGTGGAGGGGTGGTTGCATAATCCGCAGTGTATTCTTGGGTAAGATAAAAGAGGCCTTTGATACAGACCATGACCTGTCCAACCTGCTTCTGGCACCTTACTTTAATGAGGCCATTTCCGGAGCACAGGACGGTTGGAGAAAGGTACTTGCTGAGGCAATGCTCAACGGAATCCCGGTTCCCGCACTCACAGCAGCACTCAGCTACTATGATGGCTATCGCACAGCCAACCTTCCCGCAAACCTACTTCAGGCACAGCGTGACTACTTTGGTGCCCACACCTACGAAAGAACTGACAAACCCCGCGGTGAATTCTTCCACACAAACTGGACAGGCCGCGGTGGTGACATAGCTTCAACCGTATACAATGCTTAAGGAGAAACACTATGAAGAATGTATCGCTGAAATCATCCTCTGATTCCGGTCTACAACTCTCTGAAATCCACGCCGCACTGGCTGACTCCATATCAGAGGATATAAAGAACCTTAAAAAGGTACTAATTATTCCACCGGATATAACCAGATTCCACTCCATGGCAGGCCCTGTTACTGAGCACCTCTACAACCTTTTGAAGGACACCTGCAAAGTGGACATACTCCCGGCACTGGGCACCCACGTCGCAATGACCCGCGCAGAGTTTGCCGAGATGTATGGTTCTGTACCATTTGAACTCGCTATTGAGCACAACTGGCGCACAGACGTTGTCAAAATTGGTGAGATTCCCGCCGAGTTTGTCACAGAAGTTTCGGAAGGGGTTGTCACTGACTCCATTCCCGTTGAAATAAACAAGGCTCTCCTCGACCCCACATATGATCTGATCATATCGGTAGGGCAGGTTGTACCACATGAAGTTGTGGGCATGGCCAACTACACCAAAAACATAGTGGTTGGTTGTGGCGGCAGCAACATGATTAACGCATCCCACATGATAGGGGCATTTTATGGTCTTGAACGCCTTATGGGTAAGGACCACTCCCCTGTCCGTAAGATTTTTGACTACGCTGAGGAACACTTTTTGAAGGATCTCCCCCTGAACTATGTCCTAACCGTAATTGGTGACCAGGAAATGAAGGCCCTTCTCATAGGCCGTGAGCGCAAGTTTTTTGAGGACGCGGTTGGCCTCAGCACCCAGCAGAACATCATCTTTGCAGATGAGCCCTACAAAAAAGCGGTTGTCTACCTTGATGAACAGGAGTTTAAGAGCACCTGGATTGGTAACAAAGCAGTGTACCGCACCCGTATGGCAATTGCTGACGGTGGTGACCTAATAATTCTTGCTCCCGGTGTCAACAAGTTCGGAGAGGATAAAGTTATAGACGCGCTGATCCGTAAATACGGCTATGTGGGACGTCTAAACATCCTGAAGGCCTATGAGGAAAACCTTGACCTACAGGACAATATGTCCGCAGCCGCTCACCTGATCCACGGCTCGTCCGACTTTAGATTTGACATCACCTACTGCACAAAGCACCTCACACGTGAGGAGGTTGAAGGCGTCGGATTTAAATACATCCCTTACGATGAGGCCGTAGAACTCTATAATCCCACAAAACTTAAAGACGGCCATAACACACTAGAAAACGGAGAAAACATCTACTATATAAGTAACCCCGCACTCGGACTCTGGGCTGACAAAGGTAAATTCACCGAATAACAAAGGAGAGCACGTCTTGAAAAAGTTTATGGGAAAAGATTTTTTACTAAATACCCCCACTGCAGAAACCCTGTTCTACAACTACGCAGAAAAAATGCCAATATTTGACTTTCACAACCATCTATCTCCAAAAGAGATCTATGAAAACAAGAACTACGCAAGCATAACAGAGCTATGGCTTGCCGGTGACCACTACAAGTGGCGCGCCATGCGAGCAGCAGGAGTGGATGAAAAATTCATAACGGGTAACGCATCGGACCTAGATAAATTTGCAAAGTGGGCTAAGACCATCGAAAGACTCCCAGGTTCCCCCCTATACCACTGGGCCCACTTGGAGCTTAGCAGGTACTTCGGCATTGAAGAACCACTAACTTCTTTAAACGCAGAAGCCATCTTCAAAAAGTGCGGTGAAATGCTTAAACAGCCAGATTTTACTCCGGTAAACCTCTTGAAAAAGGCGCGAGTGGAGGTACTCTGTACAACAGATGACCCCTTTGACAGCCTTGAATGGCACTTTAAACTCAAGGATACCGACCTTCCCTTTAAGGTCCATCCCACCTTCCGGCC
>CAZIVK010000119.1:0-5303 GCA_964542515.1 uncultured Oscillospiraceae bacterium
GACAAGGAGGGTTTTCTCAGAAATGAGACCTCACTCGTCCAGATTATAGGTCGTGCTGCTAGAAACTCAGAGGGCAAGGTAGTGATGTATGCTGACAGGATAACAGACTCCATGCAACGCGCCATAAGTGAAACCAACCGCAGGCGCGCCATCCAATCTGCTTACAATAAAAAACATGGCATAGTTCCAAAGACAATTGTCAAGGAAGTTCGTGAGCTACTGGAGATATCAAAGGTGACTGACGGCGTGGAGAATCTTGAAAAGGGACAAATTAAACTCACTCGCAAAGAGCGGGACAAAATCATAGCGCAGCTTGAAAAGGATATGCGTCAGGCTTCTAAAATGCTTGAGTTTGAATATGCAGCTGTGCTGAGGGACAAGATCATAAAGCTACGTGGGGAGACCACAGTATAAAGCTATTCCGGAGGAATGCAATTTGCAAAACAGAATTTTCGTAAAGGGTGCAAGAACCCACAATTTAAAAAACTTGGACATAGAGATCCCACGTGACAAACTGACCGTAATGACGGGCATATCGGGCTCCGGTAAGTCATCTCTGGCGTTTGACACAATATATGCTGAAGGTCAGCGCAGATATGTGGAGTCGCTCTCATCTTACGCCCGTCAATTCCTTGGCCAGATGGACAAGCCAGATGTGGACTATATTGAGGGTCTTAGCCCCGCAATCTCTATAGATCAGCGGACAACATCCAGAAACCCCAGATCTACCGTCGGAACCGTCACTGAAATTTATGACTACCTCAGGCTTCTATGGGCGCGTATAGGAATTCCTCACTGCCCTGACTGTGGTAAGGTCATTGAGCAGCAGACCATAGACCAAATAGTGGACCAAATAATGAAACTTCCTGAGGATAGCCGCGTCCTCATTTTGGCACCTGTAATTCGTGCCAAAAAAGGTGAGCACAAAAATGTCATTGAGGACGCCCGTAAAGGCGGCTATGTCCGCGCCCGTGTTGATGGTGTGACATACACCCTTGAGGAGGAGATCAAGCTCACCAAGACAAAAAAACATAACATTGAAATAGTGGTTGATAGGCTCGTAATAAAGGAGACAGTCCTCAAGCGTCTCACCGACTCCGTAGAGACGGCTGCAAGCATTGCCGGCGGTATTGTAATAGTATCTGTTGTTGACGGTGAGGAGATGACCTTCAGTCAGAATTACGCCTGTGATGAGTGCGGTATAAGCATAGAGGAACTATCTCCCCGTATGTTTTCATTTAACACACCTTATGGGGCCTGTTCGTCCTGCTCCGGGTTAGGCTTCCAGCTAGAGGTTGACCCCGGAAAAATTATCCCGGATATGAACCTGTCGCTCCGGAGCGGTGCCGTTACTAGTAACGGTTGGACCAATGTAAAAGAGGGCAGCATAGCCCGGATGTATTACGACGCCCTCTGTGAGGAGTATGGCTTCAATTTGGACACCCCAATGCATGAACTGTCTACAGAGGCCATAGATGCCCTTCTCTACGGTACCGGGGAAAAGAAGCTAAAAATGCACTATGGCTCAGGAACGGGAAGAGCAGGTACCTACTACCACGTATTTGAAGGCCTGGTAAATAACCTTGAACGCCGTTACCGTGAAACGCAGTCAGATTACTCAAGAAATGATATAGAGGACTGTATGAGTGAGGTTCCCTGTTCAGCCTGCAAAGGGAAGCGCCTTAGGAGAGAGACCCTGGCAGTAACATTTGGTGGCATGAATATTTATGACTATACCTGTTTTTCTGTGGTAGAGGCCCTAAAGTTTATAGAGGCTGTGGAGCTTACAGAAACTGAGAGCATGATTGCCGCCAACATAGTTAAAGAAATACGGGAGAGGCTCGGCTTTCTGCAAAGTGTTGGGTTGGACTATCTAACTCTTGCACGTTCAGCCGGTTCACTGTCGGGTGGTGAGAGCCAGCGCATCAGGTTGGCCACACAAATAGGGTCATCACTGGTGGGTGTCCTCTACATTTTGGACGAACCATCTATAGGCCTCCATCAAAAGGACAACAACAAGCTCCTGGACACTCTGCGCCACCTAAGGGACTTGGGAAATACCCTCATTGTAGTTGAACATGATGAGGACACAATAAGATCCGCCGACTTTGTTGTGGACGTAGGACCGGGTGCAGGTGTACACGGAGGAGAAATCATATGTTCCGGGTCTGTTGAGGACATACTTGGTTGTGAAAAATCAATTACAGGACAGTACCTCAGCGGTAAAAAGAAAATAGAGCTCCCTCTGGAACACAGAAAAGGAAATGGAAAGAAGCTCATCATAAGAGGGGCAGAGCAGAACAATCTTAAGAAAATAGACGTTGAGATACCCCTGGGTACATTTACGTGTGTCACAGGTGTTTCGGGCTCAGGGAAGTCATCTCTAATTAACGAGATACTATACAAGCGCCTTGCCTCTGCGCTAAACGGAGCACGTACCACACCGGGTAAACACTCTGGTATGGAGGGCATTGAACACCTGGATAAGATCATTGAAATAGATCAATCGCCTATAGGTAGGACACCCCGCTCAAACCCAGCAACATACACCGGCCTATTTGGCGACATAAGAGAGCTTTTTGCCTCTACCCAGGACGCCAAAATACGTGGCTACGGGCCCGGAAGGTTCTCCTTTAATACTAAAGGCGGGCGCTGTGAGGCCTGTACCGGTGACGGACTTATAAAAATTGAGATGCACTTTCTACCAGATATCTATGTTCCGTGTGAGGTCTGTAAAGGTAAGAGATATAACCGTGAAACTATAGAGGTAAAGTATAAGGGCAAATCCATATCGGATGTACTTGACATGACAGTGGATGAGGCGCTGGGTTTCTTTGAAAGTTACCCCAAAATCAATAACAAGATACAGACCCTCTATGACGTTGGACTCAGCTATGTTAAGCTTGGACAGTCCTCCACCACCCTCTCGGGCGGTGAGGCACAGCGCGTGAAGCTTGCAACATATCTTGCACGCCGTTCAACAGGAAACACAATCTATGTCCTTGATGAACCCACCACCGGGCTACACGTGGCGGACGTCCACAAGCTCATTGAAGTTCTTGAGAAGTTGGTTGACGCAGGAAATACAGTTCTTGTCATTGAGCATAACCTTGATGTAATTAAGATGGCTGACCACATTATAGACCTCGGACCAGATGGTGGGGACAGAGGTGGCAGAATAGTCTGTACAGGGACTCCTGAGCAGGTGGCGGCTAACAAAAAGTCCTATACCGGCAAATATCTTAAGAGCTATCTCAAATAACTATTTACAAATTCTCGTTTTGTGGGTATAATCTGGTAAAGCAACAAAAATTATCGTAATTGGAGGATTTTCATGAAAAAGTATGTATGCTCAGTATGCGGATGGGTTTATGATGAGGCTGATGGCGCACCTGACTACGGTGTAGCACCAGGAACCACTTGGGATGAAGTTCCTGAAGACTTTGTTTGCCCACTCTGCGGAGCGGACAAGTCAATGTTTGACGAGGAGTAGGACTTAAAAGTTACAAAGACTGCACTAAAGAGTGCGTCACTAAGGAATTTCAATTCCTTGAAAAATACGGCATAGTCGTGAATATCGGCTATGCCGTATTAAATGCCTGTGATATACAGTTTCTTTCCACATGGTTTCTCACCCCTCAATAGCAGACCCAAGTTATGGCAAAAATATATCACGAATAAAGGCCTTTAACAACAGAATGTTTTTGTATGAAAATACAGTTGACTTCAAATGCGCTGGATGTTATTATAAGAGCAATATTTTATTAAATGCGTTGATGGAGATCAGTAGATGTTCACCGAGTCGTCAGAGAGCCGCTGTTTGGTGTAAGGCGGTGTCCCGGTATATCGAAACTCACTCCGGAGCCGCCAACCGAAAGCATAGCAAGTAGGGAGGACGGAACCCCACCGTTATAAGGGGCAGGGCATGGCAGTGCCTGTAGAGTGGCAGTATATCTGCAATTAGAGTGGTACCACGGAGTTTACTTCGTCTCTTGAATGAGACGGAGTTTTTTTGATTTTGGAGGTAGAGTTATGAGCATGTATGTAGAGCCCCTTAGGGAGATCACGATGTGCGGAGTATTTGATGAGACTGCATCAAAGTTTCCTGAAGTGGATGCGCTGGTATATCCTTTTGAAGGGATCAGGTACACCTATAAAGAGTTGCGTGAGTTGTGTAACAGAGTGGCTAGAGGGCTCATGTCTATAGGGATAAAGAAGGGGGACCATGTAGCTATTTGGGCCACCAATATCCCTGAGTGGATAGTCACCATGTACGCCACCGCCAAAATTGGTGCAGTTCTTGTAACAGTAAATACAAACTACAAAAGGTTTGAATTGGAGTATCTTCTGGAGCAATCGGACTCAACAACCATAGTTCTGATTGATGGGTTTAAGGACTCCAACTATGTTGGTGCGCTAGAGGAGATCTGCCCGGAGCTCTCGGGAAGTGAACCGGGAAATCTACAGAGTGATGCACTGCCACTTCTTAAAAACGTAATATATGTTGGATCTCGGGAGAACACACCTGACGGGATGTTTAACTTTGAGGACCTCTACAGACTTTCTGAGAATGTCTCTGAGGAAGCTCTTGCAGAAGCTCAGGCGGCTCAGAACATCCATGATGTCATAAATATGCAGTACACATCGGGCACCACTGGTTTTCCAAAAGGAGTAATGCTCACCCACAACAATGTTGTAAACAACGGTAAGTGCATTGGCGATTGCATGGACTTTACTGAAAAAGACCGCTTACTAATAACAGTACCTCTGTTCCATTGTTTTGGAATGGTTCTTGCGGTCACTGCAGCGGTAACACATGGGACTACAATGGTAGTTCTTGATAGTTACAACCCCTTGAAAGTGATGCAGGCCATAGAGAAGGAGCGTTGCACCGCATTTCATGGTGTTCCGACTATGTTTATAGGAGTTCTTGAGCACCCTGAATTTAGCAAGTACAACTTCTCAACCCTCAGAACTGGCATAATGGCGGGCTCGCCCTGTCCTACAAAGGTCATGGAGCAGGTGGTCCGTGACATGAACATGAGTGAGGTCGTTATAACCTACGGGCAGACAGAGAGTTCACCTGGAATAACAATGAGCCGCACTGACGACCCTGTAGAACTCCGTGTATCAACGGTAGGAAAGCTACTTCCGCACTGTGAAGGTAAGATTGTTGACGCTGAAACTGGTGAGGATTGCCCTCCAAATGTTCCGGGAGAAATTGTAACTAGGGGATACCATGTTATGAGCGGTTACTATAAACTGCCGGAAGCCACAGCACTTGCTATAGATAAAGACGGTTG
>CAZIVK010000120.1:0-5287 GCA_964542515.1 uncultured Oscillospiraceae bacterium
TGCGTGTCTGATGGTGGAGAGGCGGTGGGCTATGATGAAGCTTGTGCGGTTGCGGAGAAGGGTTTCGCTGGCTTTTTGGATCTTCATTTCTGATTCTGTATCGATGGAGCTGGTGGCTTCGTCGAGGATGAAGATTTTGGGGTTTGCTATGATAGCTCTAGCAAAGGATATGAGCTGTTTCTGGCCGGTGGATATCATACCGCCGCCTTCACCGACTTCTGTGTCGTAGCCTTTTTCCAGCTGCATTATAAATTCATGGGCGCCAACCATCTTGCCGGCAGCAATGATTTCATCATCTGTTGCATCAAGCTTGCCGTAGCGGATGTTCTCTTTGATTGAACCGGAGAAGAGCTGTGGGCTTTGGAGTACGTAGCCCAGGTTGGACTGGAGCCAGAGTTGGCTGCGGTCTTTGATGTTCTTTCCGTCTATAAATATTTCACCCTCCTGGGGCTCATAGAACCTGCATATGAGGTTTACTATGGTGGACTTGCCGCTACCGGTTTCTCCAACTAGAGCAATGTTTTGTCCGGCTTCCACTTTGAGGTTAAAGTTTTTAAGGACCTTCTCACCGTCTACATAGCTGAATGAGACGTTTTTGAACTCCACGGCGCCTTCTATTGGCTCCCAGCTTTCTGTTTTGCCGTTGAAGAGGTCTCCGTATTTTGCAACTACTTCATCTGAGTCTACAATGTCTGAGGTGGCGTTGAGGACTTCAACAACACGTTCTGCTGCGGCTTGAGAGGACTGGAGCTCTGCAAATATTCTTGCAAAGTTTCTGATTGGCTCAAACATAAAGTTGCCTATCTGGATAAAGAAGCTGAGTTCTCCAAGAGTAAGGAGTCCCCTTGTGATGTCATGACCTCCTCTAACCAAAACAATTGCTACGGCAACGCTTATGAGTAGCGATGCAGTCGGCATATAGAGGGCGGAAATCATAGTGGCTCTCATTGATGCTCCGTACATACTTTGGGTGGTTTTGAACATCTCTCTGTTGTTAAGCTCCTCGCGTACCAGGGTTTTAGTAGTTTTGGCGCCCATAATTCCTTCGTTGAATGTTGCTGTTATTATACTGTTGATCCTACGAGTTTCTCTTTGGTGTTTGAGTATCTGCTTTTGGAATAGTATTGATACGGCCACAAGCGCAGGAAGAGCAACTATAAGGATAAGTGAAAGTTTATAGTTAACTATGAACATACCTATGAGGCTGCATATTATTGCCATTGTGCCCCATCCTAGGTCAATGAAGCACCAGGAGATGGTTTCTGTAGCACGGGAGACGTCAGAGGTCAGGCGTGTCAGCAGGTATCCTACTGAGGTCTTATCAAAATAGGAGAAGCTAAGGGTCTGCAGTTTTGTAAAAGCATCCTCACGGATGTCTGTTGCTAAGAGTGCTTCAAGTTTTCCTGAGGAGCGGACAAAAATCCATGTGAATACTCCGAAGCCTATCTGGATGAGAATGGATGCAGCTATGAACAGAGGCAGCTGATCTAAGCGTCCGGGGACTATGAACTCGTCTATAGCCCACATGGAAATAAGTGAGTTACCTAGGTCTAGGACCCCTGTGAGCATACCAAAGAACATTGCTAGGAAGATGTACTTTCTTCCTTTTTGGGCGTAACCGAGAATTTTTTTCCAGGTACTCAGTTTAACCTTCTGTTTTTGAAAATCTTGTTCGTTCATTAAGTTCCCCCCTTATTTAACCTGTGAGCTCTGAATATCGTAGGTGTTTTTATATATACCATCGAGACTCATGAGTTCTTCGTGGGTACCTTCTTCCGCAACTGTTCCGCCTTTTAGAACGAATATTTTATCCGCTTCCATGAGCGTAGTAAGGCGGTGGGATATGATGATTGTGGTGGTACCTTCACGTTTTAATTTGAGTGCGTCTCGGATTTTTGCGTCTGTTTTACTGTCTACGGCTGAAAGGGAGTCATCAAATACGAGTACGGAGCTTTCATTAACCAGTGCACGGGCTATGGCTACGCGCTGCTTCTGGCCTCCGGAGAGTGTAACACCACGTTCACCTACTACAGTATCGTATCCCTTTTCAAAGTTGTTTATATCATCGTGGATGGATGCTACACGTGCGGCTTCCTCAACTACACGAGGGTCCGGGATCTCCATTTTGATACCGATGTTCTGAAGTATAGTTTTACTATAGAGGAATGGCTCCTGGAGCACTATACCCACCTTGCTGCGCAGATAGTCCTTTTTGATGTCATTGATGTCCACTCCACCAATTGTAATGCTGCCGCCTTGGTAATCATATAGGCGTTGTAAGAGATGGATCAGTGTAGATTTTCCTGAACCTGTACCACCTAGTATGGCTACCGTTTGCCCTCCCTTGATGGTCATATTAAGTTTTTTCAGGACGTGGTTGTCATCATAGGAGAAGTCTACATCCTTGAAGACTATGTCCTTATTTAACTCAGGTTCCAGCCCTACGTGAGGGTCTGTCTCCTCCTCCTCATCCAGAACCTCCTCAATACGTCCAATTGCAATCAGGCTCCTACCGAAGTCTGAGAGCACGCGACCAAATCCGCGGAGTGGCCAGAGGAAGATATAGACATATGATGTAAATGCTGTAAACTGGCCAAGAGTGAGGCTGCCGGTAACAGCATAGTAAATCCCAAGAACTGCTACCAAACTTATCTGTGCACCGCTAATGAGGTCAAGCATAGCCCACAAATCAGCAAACTTGTTATTCAAGTTTACAATTTCATCTTTCAACTTTGAGTTTACTACTTTAAACTTATCTAACTCAAAACGCTGCCTACCAAATGCGTGGACAACGCGAGTTCCTGTTAGGTTTTCCTGAACTACGGTAAAAACATCACTGTCAGCGTGCTCAACCTGCATGAAGAGCTTCTGAATCTTTTTGAAGTATATGAGCGATGTCCCGACTATGAATGGTGCCATGGATAGAGAAATGAGCGTTAGTGGGACATGTAGATCTGCCATGACAAATATTCCTATGATAAACAGAAGTATAGTTCTGGCAAATTCCAATAATGTACCCGATACAAAGCGGCGTATAGTGTCTACATCATTAGTAGCGCGCTGAATAAGGTCACCTGTCTGTGCAGAGACATGGTACAGGTATGGTAGGTTCTGTACGTGTGAGTAGAACTTATCCCGCAGTCTTTTCATTGTGCTTTCACTGGCTTTGTTGTTTGCGTATGCACGTACAAAGGTCAATAGACCGCGAGCTGCTTGAAGTACCACCATGAGTACACCCATTATCCACAAGTTGGGGCGTAGAGTTTCTATCCCACCTATGGCTTGAATGAACCATGCAAAGTAGCCGGGGACGTTCAGGGGCTCATCACCCAGGACCGAGTCTATTGTGACCGAAAGTATTAGCGGAGATACGAATGTCAGCAAGAGCTCTATGAACATAAAGATTAAGCTCAAAACCAACAGATACCTAAAACCCTTCAGGTATTTAAACAGTGCCTTTATATTTTTCTTATTCAAACAATTTCCTCCTGTTTCCCCCCGAAATATCGGCAAAAAAAAGCCGCAGTAAAATACCTGCGGCTAATTCTCTAATTAATGGACCACAGTCCCGATCCTAAACAGCTAAGCTCTTAAGAGACCGGTCATATTAAGTTTATAATTAACTTTGCGCATTTTCATAGTTCCGATCTCCTTTCTTCAAATTTTTGACTACTCAGCTATTATACTGGTACACATTGTTAAAGTCAAGATAATTTTAGTAAAATCCTGCCATCATCTTTGCGGCTTCACTTCTGTTGACAAAATTGTTGGGACGTAGGGTGCCATCATTGTAACCGGATAGTATACCCATACCTATGAGAGTACCTACATATTCCGCTGCGTAAGCTGGTACTTTTGCACTGTCTGAGAATGTGATTTCTGCAGGAGAGAAGCCCTTGGGGAGTGTCCTGCCAAGTATGGTCATGACCTCTGCGCGTGTGATGTTTGCATTGGGGTCATAGACAAGTGCTCCGGCAGTTGCTTTCCCTTTGATGATACCCTTTGAGTACATGGCTGCTACAGCATTAAGTGACCAGTTAGGGATAGAATCTAGGTCTGCATATGGCAGTTGTACTTCTGAAAAGTCAGTGGTGCTAAGCCCAAGATAGTTAGACATCATCTGGGCAAACTCCGCTCTTGTCATGGATTTGTCCGGGTTGAAGTACACGCCGTCTTCTCTTACAACTCCGTTGAGTACACCTCTTGCATTGAGGTAGTTTGCGTTGCTTTCACTCCAGTGACCTTTTGAGTCTATGAATACCTGGTTGTAAGCGGTTTCAGCAACTTCAAGTGTTTGTCTTGCCCTGTTGCCGCTGACATCCACAGCTGTTATGGTTATTTTGTGTAGCATGCCATCATTTGGAATAGGAATTGTGGCATTTAGCATACCTGTGTTCTGTGAGTAGCTAAAGGTGGTGGACACGCCATCAAGTGAAGCTGTGACGTAATTCTGTGCTACGGGAATAAATCCCTTGTCAAGAATGGTGGCTGACACTGTAGCGCTACCCGGTGATATTGTGGTGTCCAACTTGGCGCCAATTATTGTAGGTGGTTCTGTATCTGCTCCAGGGGTGTACGATGACATAATGTGGTCAAGATAGACCGTACCTGACTGAGCTCCAAGCCTTTCAATGTACAGACCTGAAATGCTGGTAATGTCAGCGGTCAAAGGAAATTCAACATACTTATATCCTGTAAAGTCTAGAACCCCGAGGGATTGTTGAACTGTAGTACTACCCTTAATGAGGTTGAAACCAATGTTGTTTCCGGAACCATCCCCATAGATCCATAGTTTCAGGAACTTTCTGTTTTGTGGGATTATAATATTAGATGGTGTGCTAAGTTTAGTTACTTCTTGTGCTCCTGGTGTTGCTTCTGGGAAGGAATATAATACTTTAGCAGACCTGTCACCGTACTTAACATAGTTCTTATCTGTTTGAGGTACCACAGTTATTGGACCATCCCCTGTAGTGTAGAGGTTTGAGGACTTCTCAAAAGCGTTTATAAGAATATCTGCCATGCCAACCTGAACGGGAACTTCAACACTAAGTGATCCGGTAGTTACAATGATTTTTCCTGTGCTACCTATTTCAGCCGATGCTATAAACTGACCGGTCTCATCAATCTTGCCTATGTCTCCTACTGTATTTAGAACCTGCCAAGTTAGGGCAGTATCTGTACTGTTCACCTGAACTCCGTTAAACTTAGCTGATACAGAGAGGTCTATAACTTCATCACTGCTTACGGAGAGCGTTTTGACTGCCTTTTTTGTGGCTTCATTTATGAT
>CAZIVK010000121.1:0-5284 GCA_964542515.1 uncultured Oscillospiraceae bacterium
GGAAAAGTGAAGTATGTTCTGTTATAATGTCAAAAAGCAACAATGTTCATAAAAAGGAATCGAGGTACAGAACCACATGATAGGAGTTATTGATTACCGTGCCGGTAACAGCCCAAGTGTACTTAATGCGCTTAATAAAATTGGGTGTGAGGCGGCACTAGTACGTTCGGAAAGTGAAATAAAAGCATGTAACGGGATAATTCTGCCCGGTGTCGGTTCTGCTGATGCCACAATAAAGTCACTCAATGAAATAGGTTGTGTGGAATTACTGACAGACTTGGTAACAAAGAAGGGTATCCCTTTTTTAGGAATATGTGTTGGCCTTCAGGTGCTGTTTGATCACAGTGCAGAGGGGGATATTGACTGCCTTGGTTGGATTCCCGGTAAGATCCTTAAGTTTGAATCTGCTGAAGTCCGCGTGCCTCAGATGGGGTGGAATGAGGTTAAATTCAAGAAGGGAAGTCCGCTAATTAAGGATATGGAATCGGGATACTTTTATTTTGTGAACTCATATTACGCCGTGCCTAAAGATGAAACTGTTATTTTGGGAACTGCTGAATATGGTAAAGAGTTCTGTGCTATGATCCATCACAAAAACATATTTGCCTCCCAATGTCACATAGAAAAAAGTGGAGAAACAGGACTTAAACTTCTAAAGAACTTTGCAGAATATGCGGAAGGGGGTGCGCTGAATGTTGACTAAGAGGCTTATTGCGTGTTTTGACGTTAGAAATGGTATGGTCACAAAAGCACATAGATTTGAAGACAACATAGATATTGAACCCGCATCACTGATGGCAACACGGATGTATAATGATGGTATAGATGAAATAGTATTCTATGATATTCTAGCTTCAGCCGAAAAGAGAAAGATAGACCTGGCTACCGTCAAAGATGTTGCAAGGAACGTATTTGTCCCCTTCACTGTAGGTGGAGGTATAAGGACCTTGGATGACATGTTTGAGGTTCTTAAGGCAGGGGCTGAAAAAATAAGCATAGACTCTATGGCTGTTAGGAACCCTGAAATAATCCGGCAGGGAGCACGTGAATTTGGTAACCAATGTATGGTATTGAGCATACAGGTTAAAAGCGTAGGCATTTCGGAAAAGTTCCCCAGTGGCTATGAAATATATATTGATGGAGCGCGCCTTGCAACAGGACTTGATGCTCTGGAATGGGCACGCAGAGGTGCAGATCTGGGAGCCGGGGAGATAGTTGTAAACAGCATTGATAGAGATGGTACACACGCAGGCTTTGACCTAAATATTACACGTGAAATAGCACGTGCAGTATCCATACCGGTTATAGCTTCTGGTGGTGCGGGAAAGCCGGTTCATTTGATTGAGGCTTATAGGGAAACGGGTTGCTCTGGCGCAATTATTAGTTCAATGCTATATTCCCCACGGATTGAGCGGAACTATTCAGTACGTGAATTAAAGGAAGAGCTAGGTACGGCAGGTATAGCAGTACGACCATGGGAGAACACCCACACTACTTCCGCGCTATAGATTTAATTGATTTTTCAACAATGGGACGGGGACGCATTACCTCGTGCCCACAGGTCAGGCATTTAATACGAAAATCCATTCCGCTACGCAGCACAAGCCACTTGGCCCCCCCACAAGGGTGGGTCTTTTTTAATGTCAAAATATCGTTTACTTGTACATCCATTTCAATCACCACTTATAAGTTTCGAAATATTTGCAAATAATATATAGGCGTAGAAAAAATAAAAACTGGAGGAAAGCTATGTCTAAAATAATCAGCGCTATTTTTGATGACACCGACACCGCGGAGTGTGCAATGGTAAGTCTTAAGAGATCGGGATTCTCTGTTGAATCCTACGAGGTCGCTCCAATGATGGGAAATATTGAGGATGATGATTTCAACCCTTTAGTATTCTCATTTGGAGGTGATCTGGGGGCGAGTACCGGGATGACAAGCAGCGGAATGTTCCCGATACAGCCGTTCAGCAGCGTGTTATACGCATTTGAAGATAATAGGGGAGATAGAAGAAATAGCGACGTACAGAGCACCAGCGTGCGGATGAAAATCACTGTCCCAAATGAGGAGGTCAAAAATGTTGAGAGCATGTTGAGGTCCTGTCACGGCTATAGGTTGAGAACAATGTAGCGCTTGTAACATAATTGGCAGCCCCGTAAGCATATAATGGCAATACCAAACGATTGTTTAAGATTGCTTAAGAGGGGGAAAAGGTATGGATTTTAGCCGTTATATTCCTGAAGGAAGGCGTATTGAGAGGGAACGCAATACTGCGATTTTGTCATCTGAGGAGAACTTAAAGAAAGCCGCAATAACAGGGGAAATTGTTGAGGGTAGAGCAGTGAGGTGCGACTCCAACAAAAACCTCCTTGTTGATTTGGGGGGCATGGAAGGTATAATACCCTATTCAGAAACCGCCATTGGAGCTGAGAGTGGTAACCTTAGAGATATTGCCATTATATCTCAAGTAGGTAAACCGATTTGCTTTAAGGTAAGAGTTGTGGAGCCCGGACGGGCGGTTTTGAGTAGAAGAGCCGCTCAGGAGGAGGCCATGTCATTTTTCCTCAAGGAACTTAGGTGTGGCGATATTCTGCCGGTTAAGGTAACACACCTAGAGCCGTTTGGTGCCTTTGTAGATATGGGGTGCGGTATAGTGTCATTGATTGGAATTGAGAATATATCGGTTTCACGGATATCGCACCCATCTGATAGGTTCTGTACGGGTCAGGATGTCTTTGCGGTTGTACTATCAATTGATAGTGCTTTAAAACGTATTGCACTAAGCCATAGGGAGCTTCTCGGCACTTGGGAGGAGAACGCCCAACTATTCAGCCCTGGGGAGACTGTAGCAGGAATAGTGCGAGGGATAGAGGAGTATGGGTCCTTTATTGAGTTGACCCCCAACATTTCAGGCCTGGCGGAAAAGAGGGAGGGCCTGAAAGAGGGGGACGGGGTTTCGGTTTACATAAAGTCAATAATCTCAGAGCGTATGAAGATTAAACTTCTGGTTATTGACAGTTTTGGTCAGGCGAAACCCAGTCAGAATAATAGGTACTTCATTACTGAAGGCCATTTAGACCACTGGAAGTATTCGCCTGACAGCTGCGACAGGAAAGTGATTGAGCGCTACTTTACATAATCAAATTCAAGGTTATAGATACTTACTGTGTTACCTTCCTGTATTCCCATGGACTCAAGACGTGCAAACACACCGGCTTGTCTAAGGGTACGTTCAAAGTGTATACGCGCCTCGTAGTCATCAAAGTTAATGTCACGGGATACAAGGATCAGCCAGTCACCTTCAAGGATGTAGGTGCCGTCTTCCACAGTGACTTGTATATCATCTGGGCTGGATAGAACCGGCTCAGGCTTTACGTAGTCGGTCTCGTAGTATTGGACGGGTGGTAGTGTTTCAAGTTTTTCCCAAACCTTGTAGATGAGGGAGTCAACGCTCTTACGGGTAACTGCGGAGATTTCAACATATGGGATGAAACGTTCATTGAGGTACTCTGCTAAGCGTGTAAGGTTGTCCGAACCCTCCTGCAGTATGTCGCACTTATTTACAGCAACAATTTGCGGGCGTGAGGCTAGGTCTGTGTTATAGGCTTTTAGTTCCTCGTTGATAGCTTCAAAGTCCTCTATGGGGTCGCGGCCTTCAAAACCGGAGACATCAACTACATGGATTAGCATACGACATCTATCAATGTGGCGGAGAAAGTCGTGTCCAAGACCCAGACCGTCACTTGCTCCTTCTATGATGCCGGGGATATCTGCACATACGAATGATTCGCCTTCACCTACATATACAACACCTAAATTTGGAGACAGTGTTGTAAAATGATAGTTAGCAATTTTGGGTTGGGCGTTTGAAACAACCGATAGAAGTGTGGACTTACCAACGTTTGGAAAGCCTACAAGCCCTACATCAGCCAATAGTTTCAGCTCAAGGATAACTTCCCGTTCTTCACCCGGTAGGCCACTTTTGGCAAAGCGGGGAACCTGGCGGGTTGGCGTAGCAAAGTGCTGATTTCCCCAGCCGCCGTTGCCACCACGGGCGAGGATAAAGTCCTGGCCGTCTGACATGTCATGAATTATTGCGTCCGTTTCAATATCTCTAATAACGGTAGCGCGTGGCACTTTTAAGATAAGGTGGGGACTGTTTTTGCCGCTGCACTTTCTTCCTGCGCCGGGCTGACCGTTGGGAGCTTGAAATTTTCTTTTGTACCTGAAGTCCATCAGGGTGGTAAGGTGTTCATCAACTGAAATAATGACGTGTCCGCCATTTCCACCGTCACCTCCGTCTGGACCTCCGTTGGGTACATACTTTTCACGGTGGAAGGAGACAACACCGTTGCCACCATCACCTGCTTTGACTTTTATTCTAGTCTTATCTATAAACATTGCATACCTCCAAAAAATAGCAGCCTTTCACAGTATGTGAAAGGCTGCCGACGTCTTTTTGCTATTCGGCTCCGTAGACGGAGACCTTTTTACGGTCACGGCCGAGGCGTTCAAAACGAACCTTTCCGTCAACAAGAGCAAAGAGTGTGTCGTCACTTCCGCGACCGACGTTTGTTCCGGGATGAATTTTAGTTCCACGTTGACGGACAAGTATATTGCCGGCTAGGACAAATTGACCGTCAGCGCGCTTTGGTCCAAGGCGCTTAGACTCGGAGTCACGACCGTTACGTGTGGAGCCGACACCTTTTTTGTGGGCAAAAAATTGTAAACCTATATTAAGCATTGTGCTGCACCTCCAAAAGTTGAATATTTTCAGGAAACTCGGTTGACAGTTGACCAACAAGAAGGGCAAAGCCCTTTATTAGAACATCAATTGTATACCAATTTTCACTGCCGAGTGGTACGGATGTAAAATCAATAGTAACTGAAGCTGTTTTGTTGTCAGTTTTCACTGGCAGTTTAAGGAAGAGAACATCATTAAACGTAGCTTCAATAAGACGCAGAGCAGCAGTTATAGCTGCACAAACTATGTCTTCACCTGCATTAGCATATCCACTGTGACCATGAACCTCCACCTTGGTGGGGGAGCCGGATGATCTAAAGATTTTTACCGAGGTCATTAAGCGGTTATTGTAGACACCTGGATTTTGGTGTAGGGTTGTCTGTGACCCTGTTTACGCATGTAGTTTTTCCTGCGTTTGAATTTAAGGACAATAATCTTTTTTGATTTGCCGTTTTTTACCACGTTGGCGGTGACTTGTGCACCCTCGACCAATGAAGCGCCAAACTTGGAGTCTGCGCCATCAACAATAGCAATGAC
>CAZIVK010000122.1:0-5275 GCA_964542515.1 uncultured Oscillospiraceae bacterium
ACCCTTATATTTATGGTGCTTGGCGGTGTACTAGTGTTTTCCGGGCTCTTTCTTGTGTATGCGGCTTTTTGCTTTTTTACCCTTGAGGGCTTGGAGTTTATGAATATATTTACAGACGGAGGGCGTGAGTTTGGCTCATACCCCTTTGCCATTTATGGTGATGGGGTGCTTAAGTTTTTAACTTATGTTATTCCTCTGGCTCTATTTCAGTACTATCCCCTGCTTTACCTTATAGGAAGAACAGATAATCTTTTATACATGTTTACTCCGATAATATCAATGCTCTTCATAGTGCCGTGTTACGCATTTTGGAGGTTTGGGGTCAGGCATTATAAGTCGACAGGCTCATAATTTCCGGATTCTTAGACATCCCGGGTATAGTATATTCACGGCAAATTGTGAGTTTATCATCTGAATAAATAAATTGTAAAAGTAGTCCTCCGCAGGTCTCTATTGGGCGTATTTCCGCTTCAAAAACGGAGTCACTGCGCCAACGGCCAACAGCTGAATATGTAGTACCAAAGAGCTCGGTGTCCAAGAACTTCCCTTGGAGACCGATCTTTACTGTGTAGTGGTCTGAGACTTCATCTATTTCAAGGGATGCTGCGTCATCCTCAAAAGTTAGCGACAGGCTCATAGCACCTTTCTTCAGAGGTAGCCCAAGGTTAAAGATATCCTTCATGGCCTTCAGTGATATCCTTGTACCTCTCTGCTTTTCATACTTAACGCCACTCACACTGCTCTCTAGCGCGGATCTGGACGGCCAAAGTCCCGGAACAGCTAAGTTATCAAGCTTGTTTTTTAGTATGGCCGTGTGAACTGGATTTGTTTTAGGGGTATCATCTACTATGTCATGTAGCAGTTCCCATATGAGAGCAAGTGTTTTATAAGCGGTAGTTGAGGTTTCTGTTATAACAGCTACCATGTCATGGCCCGGGAGTACAACCCCAAACTGACCAAACATTCCATCTGCGCGGTAGGAGCCCTCTACAGTGTTTCTCCAGAATTGAAAACCGTAGCCCTGTCCCCAATCGCTTGTTTCAGGATAACGTCCTTCTGGTTGGTATGTCTCCACTTGCCTTGAAGTGGCCCTGTCAAACCATGTTTGGTTTAGGAGCTGAGTGCCATTTACCTTCCCGCAGTCAAGGCAGAACTGCATAAACTTAGCCATGCTCTCAGTTGTAAGGAGTCCTCCGCCTCCGCCAAACTCAGTTCCGTCCGGAAATTTAGCACAGGTGAAATCCTTAATGCCCAGCGGGATCAGAAGACGAGGTTTTAAAAACACTGTCAGTGATTGACCTGTCTTTTTTCTTAATGCAGCACACAGTACCGTTGTACCAAGTGAATTGTATACAAACCTGCTACCCGGTTCATGTTCAAACGGATGCTTAAAGAACTTTCTTAACCAATCCTTGTCATAAGCTATTTGGGGCTCTGTTGCATGCCCACAAGTCATTGTAAGCAGGTTCCTAATAGTACTTCTCTTAAGATTACAGGAGGGATTGTCAGGAATTTCATCAGGAAAAATATCTACAAGTTTTTCATCAAGAGATATAATTCCCTCCTGCTCGGCAAATCCTATAGCAGTAGATGTGAAGCTCTTTGTAAATGAGTAGAGTGGGTGTAGAGCTGAGGGGTTGTATGGTTTCCACCATCCCTCTGCAAAGACCATCCCGTGGCGTAAGAACATAAAGCTATGAAGTTCAATCCCTTCACTTCTGGCTCTATCAAGAAATGCGGTAACAGCAGATGATGGCACCCCGGCTTCCTCCGGTGTACAGCGTTTTATACTCTTAACCATATGAATACTCCTCTCTATTCTCCAATATTTACTTCACTTTTAATAGACAAACGGCATGTGCCGCAATACCTTCCCCGGCACCTGTAAAGCCGAGACCCTCCTCGGTAGTTGCCTTAATGCTTACCAAGTCCACACTTACATTTAAGGTGTTTGATATGGTTTCCCTCATAAGCTTAATATAGGGTGCAAGCTTTGGCATCTGGGCAATAACGGTTGCATCAACATTTCCTATCTCAAAGCTATTAAGAGACAGCTTTCTTACTACATTTTCAAGCAGGATAATGCTAGATATTCCTTTATACTGCTCATCAGAATCAGGAAAGTTTGAGCCGATATCCCCCAGAGCTGCAGCTCCCAGTAAGGCATCCGCTATAGCGTGGATCAGAACGTCAGCGTCCGAATGTCCCATTAGTCCCATGGAGTATGGGATCTTAACACCACCAATATAGAGCTCCCTGTCCTCTGCAAAGCGGTGGACGTCATATCCGTGTCCTATGCGCATTAGTATGCCTCTCTTTCAAGAATGGACTCAGCCATAACGTAGTCCTCTTCAGTAGTAATTTTAATATTTCTCAAGCTTCCTTCTGTGATATGTACGGACATACCTAGGGCTTCAACGGCTGCGCAATCATCAGTATATATTTTACCGTCTTGGGAGGCCTTTGTGAGAGCTCCTTTTATTAGTCCTGTGTAGAATACTTGGGGTGTCTGTACCGCTACAAGAGATGACCTGTCCGGGGTGTAAACCACAATTCCCCCACTTACCTCTTTTATGGTATCCTTAACCGGTATACCGGGTGCTGCTGCGCCGTGTATATATGCGGTGTTGTACGCGCGCTCTATGACATCCTGTGTAACAAGTGGACGGGCCCCATCATGTATCATAACATAATCTGCCGAACCCGCTGCCATAACACCTTTCAAAACCGAATCAGTGCGCTCAGCCCCACCGGTTATTATTTCAGACACCTTACTAACTCCAAAGTCCCGGCAGACGTCTTGAATCAGAACAATCTTTTCACTTCTTGTTACTACAATTATCTTGTCAACCATCTTGCAAGCATCAAAGGCTAAAAGAGTACGGGCTATGACGGGTATCCCATCTAAAAGCATAAAAAGCTTATCCTCACCCATGCGCAGCGAGCTCCCCGCTGCAGCTATGATGGCTGTACAAGTTGAGGGTGGAACAGTGTCTTTCTTTTTTTTACTGAAGGCAGAAAAAAATCCCATAATAAACTCCATTTCTTTGGACGCTTGTACCTCTAGCTATATCATATTGTATTATATAATGTATATTACAGTTTGTCACCAACTTTCACTATGAAAAAGACGCGCCACTACGGCGCGCCGATCAACCAACTATTATTAGTTCCTACCTATGCTAAAGCTTTATTGATATTCTCCTCAACGTCCTCATACAGACATGATTTAGCCAGTACAATTTCCGATATAAGGATCTGCTTTGCGGAGTGTAGCATTTTGCGTTCTCCTGTGGATAAACCACGATCCTTTTCACGGACCATGAGTCCTTTAACAACTCTGGCCACCTCATTGAGGTCCCCACTTTTTATACGAAGCATGTTTTCCCGATAGCGCTGATTCCAGTTTTGTGCCATATCCACTTCGATATCAGTAATGCTACTTATTAGTTCGTCAGCCCTCTTTGCATCAATGATGGGTCTTACGCCGATTTCTGAACATGACTGTGTGGGTATCATGACCATCATTCCCGCTACGGGCATCTTCAAGACGTAGTATCTGCGGGTTTGATCATCGTCAATCTTCTTGTCTACGATGTTCTCCACAATTCCGGCTCCATGCATCGGATGAACTATTTTGTCTCCGATGTGAAACAACAATATGATCCCTTCCTTTCGTCTCTCCGTAAAATAATTATCTACAACATATATATTATACTACAAATGCAACTAAATTACAAGTAATATGTTTTTATTATAGCCAAATTGTAAAGATATTAATGCTAAACAGTTAAAAAAGAAACCTTTAGTTTTTTAAAGGTTTCTTTTTTTGGAGTATTAGTTATTTATATCCTTTTCACGGATTTCAACGCGGCGTACCTTTCCGCTTATTGTTTTGGGGAGTTCGGTAACAAAATCTATAATTCTTGGGTACTTGTAAGGTGCGGTGTTAGACTTTACATAGTTTTGGATTTCTTTTACAAGTTCATCAGAGGGTGTGTACCCGGGCTTGAGTACTATTGTAGCTTTGACGCTAAATCCCCTGATTTCATCTGGGACTCCTGTAACAGCGCACTCCAGAACAGCGGGATGTTCCAGTAGAACGCTCTCAACTTCAAAGGGTCCTATACGGTAACCTGAGGATTTTATTATGTCGTCGTTACGTCCTACATACCAAAAGAAGCCAAGCTCATCAGTGTATGCGGTATCACCTGTGTGGTAGTATCCATCATGCCAGGACCTGGAGGTATCACCTTCGTTTTTATAGTAACCGGTGAAAAGTCCCCGTGTGCGCTCCTGAATGTTAGGAGCCTTTATACAAATTTCACCCGTTACACCGGCGGGACACTCCACGCCCTCATCATCCAGAACTTTTATGGTGTATCCCGGTGATGGATGGCCCATAGATCCGGGTCTGGGCTGAATCCAAGGATAAAGTGTAGACAAGCATATTGTGGTTTCAGTTTGACCAAAGCCTTCAAATATCTTGTGACCTGTTTTGTCGCGCCACTGGTTAAATATCTCAGGACTGAGGGCCTCACCGGCTGTACAGCAGTGCTTTAGTGATGAAAAATCATACTGAGATAGGTCACACTGTAGCATGAAGCGGTACATTGTGGGCGGAACACAGATGGTGTTAATGTTGTACTTTTCAACTTTTGAAAGGATATCTGCAGCATCAAACCTGTCAAAGTCATAGGTAAATACTGCGCTCTCTCCAAACCATTGACCGTACATTTTCCCCCATAGGGATTTCAACCAGCCGGTATCAGAGATGGTAAAATGTATGCCTCCATCCTCAACTCTGTGCCAGAACACGCCGGTCATTATATGACCAAGGGGGTATGTGAAGTCATGGGTTATCATCTTGGGGTAACCTGTGGTGCCAGATGAGAAGGACATGATCATGGTGTCAGAGGCCATTGGGTTGTCAGCACCTGTTGGTCTCTCCCATACCTCCGAGGCTGCATTAAATCCTGCCTCAAAGTCCAGCCATCCGGGGCCGGCGTCCTTGTGCTTTGTTACGGCCTTTATCTGAACAGTTTCGTAGGTGTCCATAGCCTCATCAAAATGGTTAGTAGCATCCCCATCAGCGGTTATTACTGCCATTTTGATGCCGCCGGCATTACACCTGTAGGTGTAATCCTTGGCAGTCAGCATATTTGTGGCCTGTACGGCGATGGCTCCAATTTTATGGAGACCCATCATACAGTACCAAAATAAATAGCTACGTTTAAGAACAAGAAGGACAAAATCTCCCTTCTTAATTCCCAGG
>CAZIVK010000123.1:0-5238 GCA_964542515.1 uncultured Oscillospiraceae bacterium
TCAAAGTAATCATTGACAAACCACTTATAGGATGTTAAAATTCTATATTGCACCATTGTTTAAATGGCTATAATATCTTCTATCTTAGCTATTTTACCACCGCTGGAACAAAATCACAAGAGGTAAACTTTAAATAGTGACAACTGCTCCGGGCGTTCAATGGTTTTTATTGTATCTATACATCTTAGTTATTCGTGAATGGAGTGATTTAATGCCGCATGTATCAGGCCCTCATACGACCGACGTACACTATGGTAGAACGGTCAGAAAGAGCTACGCGAGGTTAGGTGATGTTATTGAGATGCCAAACCTCATTGAGGTACAGAAGAATTCCTATAAATGGTTTTTAAGTGACGGGTTAAAGGAAGTGTTCCATGATGTAGCCGCTATTACAGACTACACCGGGAATCTAGAGCTTCGCTTTATAGACTACGTACTTGAAAACAAGCCCAAGTACTCCGTTGGGGAGTGCAAGGAGCGGGACGCAACTTTTGCAGCGCCTTTGAAGGTGCGGGTACGCCTGCGCAACAAGGAGACAGAGGAAATTAAGGAGCAGGAGCTCTTTATGGGTGACTTCCCACTTATGACAGACAGCGGAACCTTTGTCATAAACGGGGCCGAGCGTGTTATTATATCGCAAATCGTACGTTCACCCGGCATTTACTTTAATCGCCAAGAGGACAAATCAGACATCGCCCTGTATGCCGGAACAACAATTCCGTATCGCGGAGCATGGCTTGAGTATGAAACTGATCTCAACGACATCTTCTATGTCAAAATTGACAAGAACAGAAAGCTTCCAATAACATCGCTTATACGTGCAATTGGCGTCAAAACTGACGCCGAAATGAAGGACATCTTTGGTGAAGACAAGTTTCTTCTGGCAACTCTGGACAAGGACCCCTCTAAAACTGAGGAGGAGGCCCTTATTGAGCTGTATCGCAGGCTGCGTCCGGGAGAACCGCCCACAGTTGACTCCGCTAAAGCACTTGTTAATAACTTGTTCTTTGATCCCCGCCGTTACGACCTCTCCAATGTAGGTCGTTACAAGTTTAATAAAAAACTTGGCTTGGCAGCCCGTCTTGCGGGTAAAGTTGTTGCAAGTCCTATAACAAACCCGTTGACCGGAGAAATTCTTGCTGATGAGGGTGTTGTATTGTCCCGTGAGGAGGCATTAGAACTTGAAAATAGCGGAGTTAAAGATGCCTTTGTGAAACTTGAAGACGGAGAAGTGGTCAAGATCCTCTCCAACGGAATGGTTGATATCAGCGGTTATATTGACTTTGATCCAATTGAAATTGGTATCCGTGAAAAGGTGCGTTTCTCAGTATTACAGGAGATTCTTATGAAGAATGAGCCTGACCTCAAAGCAGCTCTCAAAAGCAGATTTGACGAATTGATTCCAAAGCACATTCTGGTTGATGATATCCTAGCCAGCATAAACTATATGTTTAACCTTGTGCATAATGTAGGAACTGTTGATGATATAGATCACCTGGGTAACCGTCGCCTACGTTCTGTAGGAGAGCTTCTGCAGAACCAGTTCCGTATAGGATTCTCTCGGATGGAGAGAGTTATACGTGAGCGTATGACAATACAGGATTTGGATATCGTCACCCCCCAGTCGCTTATAAATATACGCCCGGTAACCGCCTCCATTAAAGAGTTTTTTGGTTCATCACCTCTGTCCCAGTTTATGGATCAAAACAACCCCCTTGCAGAGCTTACGCATAAGCGTCGTATGTCTGCACTCGGACCTGGTGGACTCAGTAGGGACAGAGCAAACTTTGAAGTTCGTGACGTCCATTACAGCCACTACGGGCGCATGTGTCCAATAGAGACACCTGAAGGTCCAAATATCGGCCTTATCTCTTACCTTTCAACCTACGCCCGCATAAATGAATACGGGTTTATTGAAGCACCGTACCGCCGTGTTGATCCTGAAACCCACAGGGTAACAACTGAAATCCACTACATGACAGCTGACGTAGAGGATAATTACGTTGTAGCACAAGCAAACGAGCGCCTGGATGAAAACGGATCCTTTATAAATGAGAGGGTATCCTGCCGCCACCGTGAGGAGATCCTTGAAGTTGAGCCTGAGCTTGTTGACTATATTGACGTCTCGCCTAAGATGATGGTATCCGTGGCCACCGCCATGATCCCCTTCCTAGAGAACGACGACGCCAACCGTGCACTGATGGGATCAAACATGCAGAAGCAGGCAGTTCCACTCTTGAGAACTGAAGCACCTATAGTTGCTACAGGTATTGAGTACAAAGCAGCAGTTGACTCCGGAGTTGTTATTGTTGCAGAGGATGACGGTATCGTGGAAAAGGTATCTGCAGACGAAATCATAGTTAGATACAATAGCGGCCACGTAAGAACCTATAAAATAACTAAGTTTATGAGATCTAACCAGGGAACCTGCATAAACCAGCATCCAATTGTAGTAGCCGGCGCCGCCTGTAAAAAAGGAGACGTACTGGTGGATGGACCTTCAACAAACGAAGGTGAAATCGCACTTGGAAAGAACGTCCTGATTGGATTTATGACTTGGGAGGGCTACAACTATGAGGACGCAGTGCTCATTAGTGAACGCCTTGTACACGACGACGTATTCACATCAATTCATATTGAGGAATATGAAACAGAATCCCGTGACACAAAACTCGGAGCTGAGGAAATCACACGTGACATACCCAACGTTGGTGAGGATGCGCTCAAGGATCTGGATGAGCGCGGAGTTATCCGTATAGGCGCTGAAGTACGTCCGGGGGATATTCTCGTAGGTAAAGTCACACCAAAGGGAGAAACCGAACTCACATCTGAGGAGCGTCTCCTGCGTGCCATATTTGGAGAAAAGGCCCGTGAGGTCCGTGACACATCCCTTAGAGTCCCACACGGTGAAAGCGGCATTATTGTAGATGTAAAAGTATTTACCCGTGAGAATGGTGACGAGCTTAGCCCCGGCGTCAACATGGTTGTACGCTGTTATATAGCACAAAAACGTAAGATATCTGTTGGTGACAAGATGGCCGGACGTCACGGAAACAAGGGTGTTGTATCCCGTATACTCCCACGTGAAGACATGCCATTCCTACCTGACGGTACCCCCCTGGATATCGTACTGAACCCACTAGGCGTACCTTCCCGTATGAACATTGGACAGGTTCTTGAGGTCCACTTGGGTTACGCCGCTCAGGCACTGGGTTGGAAAATAGCCACACCGGTGTTTGACGGAGCAAACGAGCAGGACATCGAGGATACACTGAAATTTGCAAACCTCAGAAAAGACGGAAAGTCAGTTCTGTATGACGGCAGGACCGGAGAACAGTTTGACAACCCTGTAACTGTAGGTTATGTATACTTCTTAAAGCTCCATCATCTGGTTGATGATAAAATACACGCGCGCTCAACTGGACCTTATTCACTGGTCACGCAGCAGCCTCTGGGCGGTAAAGCTCAGTTTGGCGGACAGCGCTTTGGTGAGATGGAGGTCTGGGCCCTCGAAGCCTATGGCGCTGCGTACACACTTCAGGAAATACTCACTGTTAAGTCTGACGACATTGTTGGTCGCGTAAAGACCTATGAGGCAATCGTAAAGGGTCACAACGTACCAAAGCCCGGAGTACCGGAGTCATTTAGAGTTCTTATAAAGGAACTGCAGTCATTGGGTCTTGATGTCCGAGTCCTGGATAAGGACATGGCAGAAATCGAAATGAAGGATGACGATGATGACGACAGCTTCAGCCGCGTAGAACGTGAGGACAGTGATGACCGTCCAGAGCTCTACGCCAGTGATGCTGAGTTTGAAGCCTCAGGGTATGAAGTCGCAGACGAATCGGACGTTTTCAGCGGCGTTTCAAAGGAAGACTTTACGTTGGGAAATGACGAGGATGCAACCGAGGATACTGATTAATGACGAAAGGAGCTATTTATGAGCTATACTGAATTTGCAGCTATTAAGATCGGTCTGGCATCCCCTGACAAGGTTCGTGAGTGGTCAAACGGTGAGGTAAAGAAACCCGAAACAATAAATTACCGCACACTTAAGCCCGAAAGAGACGGACTCTTCTGTGAAAAGATCTTTGGACCTACCAAGGACTGGGAGTGCCATTGCGGTAAATATAAAAAGATTAGATTTAAAGGCAAGATATGCGACCGCTGCGGAGTTGAGGTTACAAAGGCCAAAGTCCGTCGTGAGAGAATGGGTCATATAGACCTTGCCGCACCTGTGAGCCATATCTGGTACTTTAAGGGTATTCCATCAAGACTGGGACTTATTTTGGATATGTCTCCAAGGCTCCTTGAAAAGGTACTTTACTTTGCAAGTTATATTGTTATAGATGCCGGCGACACCCCCCTGATGAAAAAACAGATACTCTCAGAACGTGAATATCGTGAGATGTACGAAAAGTACGAAAACGACTTCAAAGCAGGTATGGGTGCAGAGGCTATTAAGGAACTTCTGGCTGAAATCAACGTAACCGAGATGGCAGAACAGCTGCGTGCCGAGCTACGTGATGCATCCGGACAGAAAAAGATGCGCATAATAAAGCGGCTTGAAGTTGCGGAGGCTTTCAGAGTATCGGGCAACCGCCCAGAGTGGATGATTCTAGACTCAGTGCCTGTCATTCCTCCTGAGCTGCGCCCCATGGTTCAGCTTGACGGTGGACGTTTTGCCACATCGGACCTAAACGACCTCTACCGCCGGGTTATAAACCGTAACAACCGCCTCAAAAGGTTGCTTCAACTCGGAGCACCGGACATCATTGTGCGCAATGAAAAGCGTATGTTGCAGGAGGCTGTCGACTCACTTATAGATAACGGTAGGCGTGGACGCGCCGTGACCGGACCAAATAACCGCGCATTGAAATCCCTTTCAGACATGCTGAAAGGAAAGCAAGGACGTTTTCGTCAGAACCTACTCGGAAAACGTGTAGACTATTCCGGACGTAGTGTTATAGTTGTAGGACCGGAACTCAAGATATATCAGTGTGGACTGCCTAAGGAGATGGCCATTGAGCTCTTCAAGCCGTTTGTAATGAAAAAGCTTGTTGAAAACGGAGTGGCCAACAACATCAAGAGTGCTAAGAAGATGGTTGAGCGCACACGCACAGAGGTCTGGGACGCACTGGATGACATTATTTCAGAGCACCCGGTACTGCTAAACCGCGCTCCTACACTTCACCGTTTGGGTATCCAGGCATTTGAGCCTGTACTGGTAGAGGGAAG
>CAZIVK010000124.1:0-5214 GCA_964542515.1 uncultured Oscillospiraceae bacterium
GAGCATGAGAAACAAACCCGGGGTTCATGCCGTGGAAGTTTGAGGAGGATACAGTTTCATTTGTGAAGTTGCACCTTCCGTTCCCTGTGGCGAGGATCTTTTTTCCGGGTCTGTCCATTCTCTCATAAATTACAACTGTTAGACTTGGGTTTATGCGTTTGGCCGCAATGGCAGCAAGCATGCCTGATGCACCACCGCCAATTATAGCGAGATCGGTTTTCATGTGGTTGTTTCCTCAGTAGCTTCATTTCTGGGTGCGGAAATGACAACCCTTCCGTCATGATATTCCATTTTTACTTTGTTGCCCTCACCCAGGTCTAGCTTTGATAGGAGATCTGCAGGTATTTGAATCCTCCCGGCCCTGTCCAAAACGACAAATTCATCTTGAGTGGCCACCCCGTCATCAAGGGAGGTGATGCCGGAGAGGATGTCGGCATAACTCTGCTTTACTATGAATTCACTGGAAGTTTTGCCGTCACGTATTGCGACTACGCGCTGTACTTTTTTTGAGAGCATGCGGTCGTGGGTTACAATAATTATGGTAATGCCAAGCTCACGGTTCAGCTCTCTGAAGACGTCCAGGATGTAATTTGCTGTTTTAAGGTCTACAGCTCCCGTGGGCTCGTCTGCCAGAAGAATGCTTGGGTTGTTTGCAAGGGAGAGTGCAATGGCTACCCTCTGCTGCTCACCGCCGGAAAGTTGACTGAGCTTGCTGTTTTTCCGGTGTGACATACCCACTAGCTCCAAAAGCTGGAGAGCTCTAGTCTTTTTGTTTGAGGAGAGCTGAATCTTTGCGTCCTCATTGTAAGGGATGGGGGTCTTGTCAAAGAGCATGGGAACTTGAATGTTTTGCCATGCGGATAGATAGGGGATGAGGTTACGGGCGTTGTTTTGCCATACAAAGCCTACGGTGTTGCGTTTATATTCTACGAGCTGGGCTTCATTTAACTTGAAAAGGTCTTTTCCGTCAACTGTGAGCTTTCCTGCAGACGGGCGGTCAAGCCCTCCGATCATGTTGAGGAAGGTGGATTTACCACTTCCGCTGTTGCCTATTATTGCCATCAGCTCTCCACGGGCTATGTTAAGGTCCAGTCCCTGAAGTGCAAGTACCTCCAAATCCTTGGTTTTATATATTTTAACCAAGTTTTCACATTCAATTATATTTGTATTTTTATTCACTTTTCAGTACACCGTCCTCAAGTTCAAATATACAGTCAGCAATGTCCATAAGACCTACGTCATGTGTGGTCATGACAACAGTTATTTGTTCCTTTTCCACGAGCTCTCTGAAAATCTTTACAACCTGGAGTCCTGTGTTGGTGTCCAGCTCTGCGGTGGGTTCATCTGCAAAGATGACGGCGGGGGAGTGGCAGATTGCCCGGGCTATAGCTACACGCTGTTGCTCGCCACCAGAGAGCTCCTGAGGCATGTGATGCATGCGTGAGGATAGCCCTACAAGGCGGAGGCATTCTATAGCCCGCTCTTTTTGTTTTGCTACGGGGTAGCCTGCTATTCTCAAAGCAAACTCAACATTCTCATATGCAGTCATCATTGAGACAAGTGCTACAGATTGAAATACAAAGCCAATCTTTTTACGGCGCAGTGTGTCACGCTCGGGTTCGGAGAGTTTTGTTATGTCAACTCCATCAAACAGCACTTTGCCGGCTGTCGGACGGTCAAGGGCACCCAGTATATTCATAAGAGTAGTTTTTCCGGAGCCCGATCTACCCCGCAGAATTGTGAGTTTGCTGCGAGGGACTGTAAGTGATATTCCACCGAGTGCCATAAACATTGTGTCTCCGGAAGGAAATCCACGGGTTAGGTCTTCTACAACTATCATATTGTCCATTGTTAACTCCTTCTCCATACCATCAATCCTCGCCTAGCTTGAGGGCCTGTGCAATCTTAATCTTAGATATGATAGTCCCTAGAATTATCATACAGACCACAAACATGAGCCCAATTATTGAAAACAATTTGATGTAATCTCCGCCCTCGGCTATGACCTTGAGAGGAAGTGAATTGACGGAGGAACTGTAGCCGAGCTGTATGAGAGGTACAAAGAGGTCGGACCCTATATAGCCAATGAGTGCACCTACTGCTACAGACACACCTGAGATGAACACCTGCTCATTTACTAGAAGGGCGAGTATATTCTTCATGGACATACCCATAGCTCTAAAGATACCAAATTGAAGTACACGTGAACGTATAGAGAGAATCCAGTAGATCAAGAATCCTGTCATACAGACCAAGAGAACAATGATAAATCCTACTGTGAGAACACCGTTAGTGCCCTGTAGAACCGGGTTGTTCTTTTCTGCCACAATGGTGGCGTCAGAGTCGCGGAAGGTGGTAAACTTGAGGTCATGCTCCTCCGCAAAATCATAGATAAACATTGACTCATCTGTCTTCATCCACAACTCATAGGGGGTAACTCCCCAGACAGACTGGACCTGAGCCAGATTTGCAATTACGAGCCACTCATCCTTGACAACCTTTGTTCCGTCAAATGATGTGGTTGTGGTTGTGGGGAAGTATGTGGGCCAGAAATCAACAAATCCGCATATAACTCCACTAAAGAAACTTCCGTTATTGTTGCGTACATTTATTATGTCACCCAGCTGGTAGCCACCAGTTGTGTGAAAGTTCATTGACACAATTACGGCGCGCGCATTAGTGGACATTGTATTTAGGTAATTGTTTATGTGTGTGGGTAGCAGTCCGTTTCTGAACCACGCTGTCTGGCCGAACTCCTTTGTGTTGATACCCATAAGCCTTATGTTTTTCATGCTACCAACTGTATTTCTGGGGCTGTTAAGTACCTTGGTTATATTTACTGTGCTACCAAAGTCTGTGTATTTTTCAAAGTCCGGTTCAAAATATATAGTCTGCTCGGCGTCTTCATTTGCGCTGTTGTCATTCCACTGTTCCATTACAACAAGGTCCGCGCCATAAGTGTACCGGATGTTGTCCTCCATGTTGAGGTTGATGGTTCTTGCTGCCTTGGCGTTAAATATACCTGTTGCCACGGTCAGTATTAAGAAAATCATGATGAACTGCTCCTCGCCCAGAGAGCGGGTGACTTTTAGGAAGGAGGCATAGAGCGATGGGGACCAGTACTTCTTACCTACACGGAACACAAGTTTAACAAGTAGGGGGAAGGCCCTCATAAAGATTAGGCCGGCACCTATAATAAAGAGCGACGAGCTGATAAAGAGCAGGGGATCAAGTGATGCAGCTGTGTCTGAAGAAAGGAAGTCCTTTTGGTTGTTGAAGCTATAGAGGCCGTAGAGGGAAACACCAAAGAGGAGTATGTCAAGAAAGAAGCGCTGCCAGATGGGGCCATGGTTTTTGGCTGTCTTACTCCGCTTGTGGTCGACGATAGTTACCTTTGAGTAGTTGATAGCAGGGATTACCATAGTCATTACAGAGAGGAGAGCAGCAGCTGCTGTGTAGATGAGTGAAGCGGAGTTTAACTTTACGTTAAGTGCACTTCTTGCCACAAGGTTTAAAAAACCGTTAGCGGAACCCAGGACACGACAGATCACCGCTCCAAGTGGTATGCCTATAATATAGCTGGCAGCAGATATTATGAGACTCTGAATTACAAACATGAATATAATCTGGGAGCGGCCTGCTCCACGACTTTTCAAAACAGCTATAGAGTTTTTCTCCTGTTCAAGTATCTGCTTGGACACCATAAAGATAAAGAACGCCAGAAGGATTAGTATAGGCACCTGAAGAACCCACAGGGTGATATTGAGACGACTGGCCTCCTCGCTAAATCCATCGAGGGTGTCCATGTAATTCAATCTGCATGCGTTGGTGCCGTACTGATCAAAGAAGCTTTTGAAATCTCTAGAAACTTCTGAGATCTGGTTTACGTTGGAAGTTTCAAAGGAGTTGTAGTCCAAAAGTAGGTACCACATTGCGGAGAAGTTGAAACTTGACGAGTAGTTTTCTATAAATATGTTGTGGAAGAGGGGCTCGGACATCATACAGACGTCGGAAAAGTTTGCAGGTGAGTATACCCAGTAACTGTCAGTATTTGAACTATTTATGTATGTGCCGACTACCTTGAATTTGATAACACTATCATCTTCCATTTTTAGTGTTGGAAAGATCAGAACCTCATCCAAAAGAAGATCCTGTTCTATAAGTGTTTTTTCATTTACAATGACTTCTATTACACCGTCAGAGAGGGTGTCTGAGTACATGCGGCCACCGGTAATGGTGATGTGGTCCGCTAACTCGGAACTGTAGCGCAGTTGAAGTGTCCGGTTTTGTACTGCTGAGTCCCTCTCAAGGATAGGTTCAACTCTCATGGTGTTGAGGGAGTAAATGGTGACTTTGTCTGTCAGTGGCACGCCAATTTTTCCGCCCATTTCTGTGATCTTTTCCTCAAAGCTCGATAGTGACTTAAGCTCATACCCTCTATTTACACTTAGTGAGTTGAACTTGATCTCCACTGTACCGGGGTACTTGTTGGTCTCGATTTGCTGCTGTTCAAGTTGCTTTATTAGCATTCTCTGGAGGATTGCATCCGAGTAGAGAGGAATACTGGCTACTAGTGAGCAGAGGAGGATGTTGCCTATTAAAAGGCTTATGATCATCCACTTGTTGTTGAGCATTTTACGAATTATAAAAGTAAACATTTTTATCCCCCTATGTTAGTGCTACTATCTGTCCAACCTCAAGGCCGTCCAGAATTTGCACGTCGCTCAGCGATGAAAGCCCTACCGATACATATCTCTTTTTAAGGACGCCGTCCTCAACTATGTATACGTATCTTTTGCCTTCCTCGTTTTGCACAGCTGAGCTCGGGAGAACCATTACATTGGAAAGCGTGTAGCGCTCAGCCACAATAGTGATCCGCCTCATGCGGTCGTCAGGAGAGATGTTCAAGTCCTCCACAAGGGGCATAATAGTTACTCGCCCTGTTGTAGCGTCAAAGATGTCTGGAGCTGTAACAATGCGGCCGGGTAGTGGTTCGTCGTAACCTGTAACCTTTATATCAACGTCAGTGTTGTAGCGCATTCCGTATGAGACGTCAACAGTTGTTGTGAGCCACAGGGGGTCGATGGAGTAGAGTGTGCAGATTGAAGTGTTAGGGTCAATGATGTTGCCAACAATTAAGTAGTCTACACTTCCCACTACACCGTCTATAGGAGCGTATATGGTGTTGTAAGATATAACTGATTTAAAGTTTTC
>CAZIVK010000125.1:0-5201 GCA_964542515.1 uncultured Oscillospiraceae bacterium
GGTGTAAAAATGAATAAAGACATAGAGCACAAAGAGCACTGCAGTAAAATATTTAAGGAAAACTGCAAATAGGCCTGTGCTGACTGTTTCTGCGCCAGAAAACATACCATAGTTCCAATTGACGTAGAGGATTACAACAGCAATGATGTCTAGTAATCCAAAAACAAGACCTTGACGCAGGTTCTGCCAGGACTTTCTAAAGAAATCTGTTAACCAGGCGTGCTCTTCACGTACATAATTGCGGATTATATATGTGAGACCTGCAGTAAACGGGCCGTAAAGAACAAGCGATACAATCAATAGTGGCAGTTGCAGTTGCTTTGGGATGTAGTAGAGCATCATCCTAAAGATTTCTAGAAGTGGTGATGCTATAGTTTCCGCCTCAATGGTTACCAAGGTTGAGAACCAAGCATAAAACATTCCGTATACGTAGACGACGATGGGTAATATGATGATTAAATACATCAGGTTAAGAATGATGTATTTGGAAATTTTCCTTCCTAGGAGTTCCCAAAACAGAAAAAAAGCATTCTTCTTAGGTGCGTTTTTGTCTACACCTTTGCCGGGTTTTGAATAATTGTGGCCAAATAGTGACATATGGTCTACTTCCTTTTTAATGTTATCTTTAGGCGCGGGGATGATATTTATTGTAAACTTCTCTCAAGCGCTGGTTTACCATGTGGGTATAAAACTGGGTCGATGAGATATCAGCATGTCCGAGCATTTCCTGTATAGAGTGTAGGTCAGCACCATTTTCTAGGAGATGGATTGCAAAAGAGTGTCTGAGAGTATGGGGAGTTATCTGCTTTTCTATACGGGCAAGCTCCTGGTAATGCTTTATAATTTTCCAGAAACCTTGGCGCGTCATTCTTTTACCGTTTAGGTTGACAAACAAAGCCGGCTCCGATGGATTTTGAAGTATTTGCTCCCGGGCTGAGTTTATGTAATCAGAAACAGCTCTTACAGCTGCAGGGTAAAGAGGAATAATCCGCTCACGATCTGTACCCTTACACTTAATAAAGCCTGCACCAATGTTCAAATCAGAAATATTCAATGCCATAAGCTCTGATACCCGTAGGCCCGTGGCGTAGAGCAATTCAAGCATAGCTTTGTCACGGTATCCCTTTGCTCCATCATTTTTTGGTTGGGAGAGCAGCAGGTCAACCTCCTTGCTGGATAATATCTCAGGGATATTTCTTTTAACTTTTGGAGGTTTGATTGCCTTAACAGGATTGTTATTGGCCTTGTGGTTTATACATAGAAGGGTAAAAAAGCACTTCAATGAAGCTATGGTTCTGGTTATTGTGGAGGGCGATTTGCCGGAATGATCAAGATCCTCCATATACTCATTGATGCGTTTGGGAGATATTTCGGAGGCACTTACGATGTTTTTACCACCAAAATATTCTACAAATTGTCTGGCATCACGAAGATATGACGTGACAGTATTTGCTGATGAGTGCTTTTCATGCTCCAAATAATGTTCAAATTCCTTTAACTGATGTAGCATTTTTTCAACCTTCCCTATCGGTATATTATATGTAACTCAAAAGTGGCGTTACAAGCCACTCAAGCAGTGAACCCAATAATAAAACAATTATGCAGATTAGGACTCTGATAAAGTAAGCTCCGTTAAAGATTCCTGTTGAAACCTTTTTCCCACTACCTGTTGCCAGAGAAAATAATAGACTTGCAGATACAAGTCCTTGGGACGCTAATAAAAAGATGCAAGGTAAAGTGACCAAACACTGTATACCAAAAAGGGATAGCGCATATGCCATTCCCGCAGAACCGTAGGCATTGATAATTGAAGTGATTGCGTAAGAAAGAAAAAAAGCGCGCACTGTGACTGTGACCGGAATTAGAACAAACCCAAAAATTGAGACTCCGCAAAGAAAGATGATGGCCGGATATTTCATAAACTTTACTATACAGCTACCAAGTCCATTGAAGCTACCGGAAGCAAACTCCTGGATGATAGTTCCCATCTGATCAGGATCAGCTACATTTGTTGCCACCACGCTGCCAGCAATTACTCCTATGATGAAGCAAGCTGAAATAAATAGCAGTGTTGGGTTAATTGTTGTTCTGGTCTGGTTGTCCCATATTTTAATAAATTTCCTTTTCATTTAACTCCCCTCCCAAATCATAATATGATGAGGAGGAGTAAAATATGTGGCGCCCAAAGTGCTTTACATAATTAATATTGATAATAATATATATCAAACAGGGATAATAATCAAGCCCCTATTAGCAGTTTAGGGGAAGTTTGTTAATACTGCCAAAGAATTATGTTAACTTTATTATGTAAACCTTGTAACCTAAGTCTTCCCCTTTTCTACATGTAGTGTCGGTACATTTTCAAATTTACAATATATACCAAAACATTGATTTTTAGGAAAATAACCCACTGAACCAAAAATAGAGCGATGGAGAGACGTCTCCACCGCTCTATTTTCTTCTGGATGGCAATAAACTTCCGGATGCAAACCCTCCTACCACTCCGCCTAAGGCCGCACATAACAATATACTGGTGCCACCTTCAGAGAATGTGAATCTGTCCAAGAACAGAATACCAAGTAAGCAGAGAAAGATAAACATCATTACGCCTGTAGCAGTACCTACAGGTATGTAGCGGGAGCGCACTTTACGTGTAGAGTAGACGGCCATAAGAAGTGCCGATATAAAAACTACTACATATAGAAGTGCATCTGATAAGGATTCGTCCAGAACCCCGGATAGCATCATGGCCGTTATTGGAAGTAATAAAATAAGGCAGAGTGCTACACCTATTAGACTTGAGACGATTACTGTAAATGAAACCTGTTTAAATCCAGCCTGGCTGTTTTCCGACTTACGCATCGAATTCACTCCTCATATCCATGTAATAAAGGATATGAGGAGTGAATTCAAAAAAGTACATGTTGTTTAAGCTTGTGGAGCACTGCTGTCCGATCCTTTGCTAAGGATAGCCCACTTTAAAATTTGAATCTTGGATCTGTCTGATCCTGATTCGATAACTACTTTGTCATCCTTTATAGAGACTATCTTCCCTACTATTCCTCCTCTTGTTGTGACTTCGTCACCCGGAGCCAACTCACTGAGCATCTGCTGAGTGGATTTTTTTCTCTTGTTTTCCGGACGAATCAGCATGAAGTAGAACACTATGATTACTACTGCAAATGGGAGTATATAGGATGCTATAGTTGAAATATCAAATCCTTCTGTTGCTTGCATAAATAGAGACACTTATGTCACCTCCTCAAAGGCAAAATTTACTAAGCCCTAATTAATTATTATAAAGAAATGAAACCTTTATTGCAAGTTGTTTTTATATTCTTTTGGCCAACCTGCTGCTCCATTGGTCTCTAAATACAGAAAAAGTACCATTTTCAAGCGCACTTTGTATATCGGACATGAGTTTGTTGTAAAAATGGAGGTTGTGTAGCACTGCTAGTCTGAGGGCTAACACCTCACCAGCCTTCATAAGATGGCGGATATATGCCCTGGAGAAGTTTGTGCAGGTGTAGCAAGTACAGTGTGGATCTATTGGGTTTGGGTCTAGCTCATACTTCTTATTATTTATGTTAAGACTTCCATCCAGGGTAAAAAGATGCCCGTGTCTTGCATTACGTGCAGGAAGAACACAGTCAAAGAAGTCTATACCTCTTGCTACAGCTTCAATAATATTAGATGGGGTGCCAACACCCATGAGATAACGCGGTTTATTTTTCGGGGCATGTGGGACTACTGCATCAAGAACATCATACATAACCTCGGTTGGCTCTCCTACCGCCAGGCCACCTATGGCATATCCGGGAAGGTCCAAGGCAGCAATCTCCTTCATATGCGCAACCCTAATATCCTTAAATGTACAGCCCTGATTAATTCCAAACAGGACCTGTCCTCTGTTAACGGTGTCCTCCTGGGCGTTGAGTCTCTCCAGCTCATCAATACACCGCATGAGCCATCTAGTGGTCCTGGAGCAGGAAGCTACAGCATAGGAGTGCTCCGCCGGATTAGCAACGCACTCATCAAAGGCCATGGCAATGTCCGACCCGAGTGCAGACTGAATCTTTATGCTGTCCTCCGGGGACATGTTGATTTTTCTGCCATCTATATGTGAATTGAACTCTACACCGTCCTCAGATATCTTCCTAAGTCTGGCTAGAGAAAAAACCTGGAACCCACCACTATCTGTTAGAATGGGGCCGTCCCAACCCATAAACTTGTGTAGACCACCGAGGCTTCGTATTTTGTCCTCACCTGGGCGCAGATGGAGGTGGTATGTGTTAGAGAGCTCAACCTGACAGCCTATAGTTTTTAGGTCATTTGCATCAAGTCCGCCTTTTATAGCGGCCTGTGTGCCCACATTCATAAATACAGGTGTCTGTATGGTGCCGTGTGGCGTAGTGAATGAACCACGCCTAGCCATTCCTTCTGTTTTGGTTATTTCAAACATTTCAATCTCCATATATCATCATTGCGTCTCCAAAGCTAAAAAACCTAAACTTTTCAGCAATGGCGGCGCTGTAAGCGGTCATTATATTTTCCCTTCCGGCAAGTGCGGACACAAGCATAAGGAGTGTGCTCTCGGGCAAATGGAAGTTTGTTATAAGTGCATCCGTCACTTTAAATTCATATCCGGGGTAGATGAATATGTTTGTCCATCCGGAATTCTTAATAATTTTCCCATCATCAGTGAAAGATGATTCGAGAGTTCTACAGGATGTTGTTCCAACTGCTATGATCCTGCCGCCAGCTTCTTTTGTATTGTATACAGCATCTGCTGTGGCATTTGGTACTATACAGTATTCACTGTGCATTAGGTGGTTTTCTATAGAGTCCACTTTGACAGGTCTAAAGGTTCCAAGACCTACATGCAGTGTGACAAACTCAATTTGGACTCCAATATTCCTAATATTGCTAAGTAGCTCCGGTGTAAAATGCAGTCCTGCGGTAGGTGCAGCAGCAGAACCAGGCACTTTGGAATACACTGTTTGATACCGCTCCGGCTCTTCAAGCTTTTCTTTTATATATGGGGGTAGCGGCATACGACCCAACTCTTCCAGTCTTTCAAGAAAAATTCCCTCATATTCAAAGCTGACCAGACGGTTTCCTCCGTCAAGAACATCAGCTACAGTTGCAAAAAGTTTTCCACCGCCAAATGAAAGTCTGCTCCCCGGGCGGCAGCGCTTGCC
>CAZIVK010000126.1:0-5166 GCA_964542515.1 uncultured Oscillospiraceae bacterium
ATATAACCATATCACAGCTACTCTTTATGTTGTAATAACTAAAATACTTATTCTCAAGGGGAATCCAGCGGTCTATGAAATCCTGAAGCCTTTCAGGTCCGTTACGCTTGAGGATTCTTTTTTGCTGTTCCTCGTAAGATATCTCAATATAGACCTTCAGGTCATATAACTTTTGAAACTCAGGGCGCATACTGTAGGACCCCTCAACCACAACTAGAGGACTATGGGGTATCTCTTGAAACCCCTCATAACTCATGGTAAACGGGGTAAATATGCGGTAGCTAAAAGCATTCTCACTACTAAGAAAAGGAGCCACCTCCTCAGCAAACCTTTCGTAATGTACATTCCCACCAGGCTCTGAAAGCCGCTGAGGGGCACGCAATTCCATTGGCAGATAGAAGTGGTCCATGTGGACAGAGCCACAGCCGTATGCTTCACATATGGCTGTGGCTAGAGTTGTTTTTCCGGAACCGCAGTTACCGTCTATTCCAATAACAATGCGTCTGCCACCGCCACTATGTTCAGACAAAAGGCGGTCAATTTCAGCAAACACCGCGCTGTAAGTGCTATTCATTTGCCATTAAACCGGCCTTCTTAAGTGCAACAACTATCACCGGAATGATGACAATGTGTATGATGATTCCAGGTATAGCACTGGTAAATGCAGCGGCAATAAAGGCGTCAAATGTAAATGTATTTCCGGCTATGCCCATAAGAATGGCAAATGCCACGCCCCAAACAATCCTACCAATCAACATAGAAATAATTAGTGTTACGTATACGTATGGGATTTTCTTTGGTAGCATTTTATACAGAATACCCGCCACAAAACCGTAAGTAGCAAGCTCAAAAGCCATAGATATGCCCATAGGAAATATTACCGGCATACCAAATAATCCAAAACGTAAAAATGGAGCAATAAACCCAACTGCCAATCCCAGCGGCCAACCACAGATAAAACCGCAGATAAGTACCGGGATATGCATAGGTGAGATTGCCTGTGCAATCTGTGGGATTTGGGCGGTCAACAGCGGCAGAACCATACATGCTGCAAGACACACCCCTGCAAAAGTAAGTTTTTTGATCTTAGACATAAAGCACCCCTTAAAATATAAAAAGCCATGTAAGCACAACGCCCTTCTGAGCGTTACATACCTCCATGGTTTAACTGAACATTCTTGTCAGCAAGTTAGGCTTCTGCCTTGCAGCAATTATACAAAATTCCTAATCTAAAGTCAAGGCACGCTTTTTGACATAATTTTATATTTTTCACTATTACCTCACTTTTTATGACAGCTTAACCGAATATATTTATATACACTAAGTTAAAAAGGAGATAACCAATGCATCATTTTATTAAGTTTCTAATTGTTTTGTCAGTCTTAGTCTCAACACTTGCCGGCATAATACCGTATACTGCAGTAGCATATAGCGGTGTTCCACATTATTTCACGGAAGAAATAAGCAGAGCGGACAAGGCGTGGGGTATACTGCCCAATTCACTTCAAGGACAGATTCTAACCAACAGCATTACCAGGGGAGAATTCTGTGAAATCATTATTTTAGCTTATCAAAGGGTCTACGGCAGACTTCCTGCAATTAACGACACGTACTTCACTGATACAAACTCCCGTAACATAAACAGTGCATACAGTCTGGGTATTGTTTCAGGTTATCCGGATGGTACTTTCAGGGAAAACAACCTCATCACCCGTCAAGAAATGTTTCAAATGATAAATAACTTCATGTACATACGCGGAAATGACCGGAGAATGGACTATGAATATGCGGACTCCATCCTCTCCTCATTTAGTGACCGCTCAGATATAAGCGATTGGGCAACCATCTCATCCGCTTCCATGGTCCACCAGGGTGTGGTAAAAGGGAACGATATGGGCATGATTGATCCGCGCTCTAATACGTCGAGTGCACAGGCTATAGTTCTTGCTTACCGCTCATTGGTTGCACTGACCGGCTTACCTGATGGATACTATGGGGAAGAGGGGCTCGGAGCTCCTTGGAATTACGATGAGCAAAACAGAAACTACAGAGATTGGGGCCGCAGAGATAAACAGGAATCCTTAACTCCACTTACAGATCTTGGAAAGAATAATGCTAAATATGAACTGGTCTTTGGATCTCTAGACCACCCAGGATACAAAACATCAGCAGAGGCTGCAGCTAATATGGTGACAATAAAGATAAATGTCTGGAAACTGGGCTCAAGCGGAGTCAAGACACCAGGTACATTTAATCTAACTGTTAACAAAGCCATTGCCACAACAGTACAGAAAATATTCCAAGAGATTTATGACGGCCCAGAGCAATTCCCCATCAAGAATGTTGGTGGATACGCATGGCGCACTACCGGCACTTCAGAGCACGCCATGGGTCTTGCAATTGACATAAACTCAAGTGAAAACTACATGATAAAGGCTGACGGTACAGTTGTTGCTGGATCCTACTGGAAACCGGGAGTTGATCCCTACTCAATTCCAGAAAACGGAGATGTAGTAAAAGCTTTTGCAAAATATGGGTTCGCCTGGGGCGGAAATGCCTGGCGCTCAGCAAATGATTATATGCACTTCTCCTATTTTGGAGAATAATGTCAATCCGGTTCTTTAATCCTCAACTTTTATACTATTGTATCGATGTAATACGTAGTTGGTATAATATCTTTATATATTATACCAACTACGTATTACATATTATGAGAGTTTAAGGTTATGTTATGAGAAAAATTCGCACAAAGTTGTTAGTTGGCATTGTCAGTATAGCTACTGCCATTTGCTTAATTCTGGGAGGGATGGCACTTCTCGCTTTGGCCTCCACTGCAAATAACGGCACTGAAACTGCTGTTACAGTTGCATATGAGGGGTATTCTAATTCGGTGGCTAAATCAATTGAAATTTACAAAATGGGCGCTGAGGAAGTTGCCAAATCTGATGCTATTACGGACAATAGGCTAAGCATGGATCAAAAAAGAGCCACCCTTGCCGATCTTGCCGAAAAGTATGGTTTTGTAGACATCTCCGTGTCAGACCAATATGGAACAACATACAATGACACAGACATCAGTACGCGTGAATACTTTCAACGCGCCATAGAAGGAGAAACATACATCTCCAGTCCTGTCATCCGCATGACGGACGACTCGGTCATTCTCTTTGTTTCAACACCCATCACCAACAGCACCGGATTCAAGGGTATTATTTACTGTGCCCTAAACTACGACGTATTCAGCAGCATGGTAGGGGACGTTGCTATAGGCCAAAACGGATATGGGTTTATAACAGATAAAGAAGGCACGGTAATAGCCCATCCGGACTCATCCTTAGTTGATAGTTTTACCAGCTTCATCAAAAATGCAGAAACAGACCCTGCGCGGTATAGTGACCTTGCCTCCATGACTCAGTCCATGATGGCAGGGGAAACTGGTTTTGTAAAACTCGCTTATGATGGCGTAGACAAGGATATTGCCTACGGACCAATAGACGGCACAGACGGCTGGTCCCTTGGTGTTTCCGCAGATGAAGATGAAATGCTCGCCGTTGTCAACTACATGGTCATAATAGTCATAATTATTTCCAGTGTCGCCATAGGCCTTAGTATTGTATTTGCATTTATTTTTGCAAGACCTATTGCCCTATCAGTCTCCTCAGTAAGCGATCGCCTAAAACTCTTGTCCCAAGGGGATCTTTCATCACCTGTACCTAAGTCCAACTTAAAAGATGAAATAGGACAGCTGGCATTATCGCTTGATCAAACAATTGCAGAACTGAACCTATACATCAATGACATTGCAAGCGTCCTCGGTGACATTTCCGCAGACAACTTGGACATACATTCTAACCAGCAGTATCTTGGTGACTTTGCACCTATTAAAAGCTCATTAGAGGACATTGTGGAGTCCCTCAACCACACTATGACCCAGCTCAGTCAGACTGCAGACCAGGTATCTAGCGGAGCTGAGCAGGTATCCGGGGGAGCCCAGGCGCTGTCCCAAGGCGCCACAGAACAGGCCAGCTCTATAGAAGAGCTAAGCGCAACCATCACTGAAATATCCGCCCATGTAAAGCAAACAGCGGAAAATGCATCCAATGCATCAGACCTTGTTTCGCAGACCGGAGCAGAAGCAGAAAACAGCAGTGATAAAATGCGCACTATGGTGGCCGCCATGAGTGAAATTTCCAACTTCTCCAACGAAATAGATAAAATAATTAAAACTATAGAGGATATTGCATTCCAAACCAATATACTGGCACTTAACGCAGCTGTTGAAGCGGCCAGGGCTGGTGAAGCCGGCAAGGGCTTTGCAGTGGTAGCGGATGAAGTCAGAAACCTTGCAAGCAAGAGCGCTGATGCCGCTAAAAATACAACAGATCTCATTCAAGGCACAATAAACGCTGTAGATAACGGAAATAAAATTGCAGAAGACACTGCCACCGCGCTCTCCCACGTTGTACAAGGCGTTAGCGAAATAACAAAACTTGTATCTAGCATTGCAGAAGCATCAGTTGAGCAGGCAAGCTCTATAATCCAAGTTACCCAAGGCCTTGACCAGGTATCAGCTGTTGTTCAAACAAACTCAGCCACCTCTGAAGAAAGTGCAGCTGCCAGTGAGGAGCTCTCTGGACAAGCATATGTACTAAATGAGATGGTTAGTAAGTTCAAACTCAAAAGCTAACTAATCGGGTAGGAGGCCACCCATTTTTTTAATATAGTTGAGCTCATATTCATACCTCCGAGTACTACATCGAAAATACAGGCTGCAAGCATAAAACTTGCAGCCTGTTACTTATTCTTAATATCCCATTTCCTTCAATATCCTGGACAGTGTACGAAGCCTTTCACCTATGAGCTCACCGTCATCACTTAGAGCTTGACTAAAGAGCTGGATGTCCTCATCAATCTTTTCATTATCAAGGCACACCTCTACAGTCATGGCATCCCCCTGTAGACCTACACGGTCAATAACCGGTTTTTCCGGGTCATATAGCTTCTTATGCCTATATGCATCACGAAAATAAAGCTGAGCTCTTGAAACCAAAATGGCAAGATCCAAGACCCGGTGGAGAGGAAGCTCCTCAGACTGTCTGGACCACTTCTCACCGGTATGTCTCCATACCTTTGCTGAGATGTCCACCTTCCCCCTGTCATTCCATT
>CAZIVK010000127.1:0-5138 GCA_964542515.1 uncultured Oscillospiraceae bacterium
TTCATATCCCTTTTGTGCCTTGCAGCGCAGCGGAAAGGAATGGTCATAAATATGGGCAAACAGGCTGTATAATGGTGAATAGGAACTAGCAATATATTAAAGGAGATGAAGTATGAATAGTTTGGAGTTTGCAATAGCCATGGAGCTTGATGGAGTGAGGTACTACACTGAACAAGCTGAAAAAAACTCGGGTAATAAACTGAATGCAATTTTTCTATTGCTCGCACGGGATGAAAAGGAACATGCCAGGATCCTGGAGAAGAAAAGGGATGGCCTTGAATACGTCCTGGAGGACAACTATACCCTCAAAAATGCAACGGGTATTTTTGAAGGTGAGAGTGACTTCATATCTGAAACCAAACAGGTACCGGATGAGCTTGACCTGTATGTGGAGGCACTGGATAAAGAAAAGCAGAGCATAGAGCTGTATGAAAAGTTTCTTGCTGAGGCTGCAAATGAGCATGAGGCCGAGCTTTTCAAGTTCCTCATAGGTCAGGAGAGGGAGCACCACAGCATCTTAGAGAGTGTTGTAGAGCTAATAAACAGGCCCAATGACTGGGTTGAAGACGCAGAGTTCGGTGTGAGAGAGGACTACTAATTCACAAAAAAAATAGAGCACCCGTCCAGCCTTTGAGACTGAGCGGGTGCTCTTTACATTTTACTTAGAATATTGAAAGTGTTAGGAAAAGTGTGGACATCAGTGAAGCAATAAGGGATACAACAGTAATTTGAGTGTTGATTGAGGGTCCTGCGGTGTCCTTGAACGGGTCACCAACTGTGTCTCCAACAACAGCTGCTTTGTGTGCTTCTGAGCCTTTTCCACCGACATTGCCACTTTCAACGTACTTTTTAGCATTGTCCCAAGTACCGCCTGAGTTGGACATGAAGAGAGCAAACACAAGTCCGCTCACGATGTTACCTGTAAGGAATCCACCGATAGCCTGTACTCCACCAATAAATCCAACAGCCAGGGTAGCAACAATAGCCATAAGACCGGCAGGAATAAGTTCTTTTAGAGCGCCGACAGTTGCAATCTCTATGCACTTGTCATACTCAGGAACAACGCCTTCCTTACCTTCCTTTAGACCAACGATCTCTCTGAACTGTCGGTGAATTTCAGTGACCATTCTCTGTGCGTTTCTATCTACACCAAGCATAAGCATTGCGGAGAAGACTACAGGAATAGCAGCGCCAACAAGGAGACCAAAGAAGACAACAGGGTTCATAACGTCAAAGCTCTCTATACCTTTAAGTCCGAGCTCTGCGGCGGCAACGTTAACTTCACTGGTAAATGCACCTAGAAGGGCAATAACTGTGAGGCCTGCAGCGGCAATTGAGAAGCCCTTAGTTACGGCTTTAACTGTGTTTCCTGCGCTGTCCATTTTGTCTGTAATTTCAAGGGCTGTGTCACCAAGGTTACCCATTTCAACAAGACCACGAGCATTGTCAACAATTGGTCCGTAAGCGTCGTTTGAGATTATCATACCAACTATTGAGAGCATTCCGACGGCTGCCATGGCTATACCAAACATACCGTATCCTTCTCCGAGTGGTTCACAGATTTTAAAGGAGATAAGTGCTGCAGCGGCTATACCAACCATAGCGGGTAGTACGCTGAGCATTCCATAGGACATACCTGAAAGAATAGTGAAAGCAGGTCCGGACTCGGAGGCTTTTGCAACTTCCTGAACAGGTTTTTTATTGTCATTTGTAAAGTAGTCACTGGCAATACCAATGATAGTACCAACAAGAAGTCCGACAACAGCTGCGACCCATATGCGCCATTCAAACTTGAATATTACGGTTGCAATAGCTGTTAAGACTGCAAATAGACCGGTTGTAATATATGTGCTTGCGTTGAGTGCGGTAGTTGGGTCTTCCTTTTTACCGATACGTGCGTTAGCAACGCCTATGATGGAAGCGAGAAGACCGAGTGCTGCATAGCAGAATACCATGCTTGCGTTGATTGTTCCGCCTGCCTGTGCGTCAAGTGTAACACCTAAAACAAGTGCTGCAGACATTGAAGCGACGTTAGAGTCAAAGAGGTCAGCGCCCATACCTGCACAGTCACCAACATTATCACCTACGTTATCAGCGATAACTGCAGGGTTACGGGGGTCATCCTCAGGGAGACCGAGCTCAACCTTACCTGTGAGGTCAGCGCTTATGTCAGCTGTTTTTGTAAAGATACCACCACCGGCTTTGGCAAACAGAGCAAGTGAACTTGCACCGAAGCTGAAACCGAGGAGTGCTGTAGTGTTGTTTGTAAGAAGCATGAGAGCTGATACACCGAGAAGGCTTGCGCCAACAACGGCCATTCCCATAATGGCTCCGCCACGGAAACCTGCGAGGAATGCGGGCTTAATGCCTTTTTGTGCGGCTTCGGCAGCTTTGACGTTTGCAATTGTAGCTACCATCATTCCGATTTGGCCGGCAATACCCGAGAAAACCGTACCAAAAATGTAGGAAAGAACCATTATGATGTTTGCTGAAATGTCACCTTGCCAGATTGGTTTTGGTAGGAAAACTAGGATAAGTACAGAGGCTACTCCAGAGAACTTAGCCAACATGGCGTATTCCTTGCGAAGGAAGGTATTGGCGCCGTTGCGGATTAGTTGTCCGACTTCAGCTACACGTGAGTTCGATGAGGGCTGGTTATTGACCCATTTGTACAGCCAACCGGCAAAGAGGAATGCAACTACAGAGACAACAATCGATGAAATTGCGAAGATTTGCATGTTCTTTACACCTCTTTAAGAAATTATTGAACGCTATTTTTATAGTGCTCAAAATCAAAAAATCGTGTCAATAGTACCACAATGGAATTAAGAGTTCAAGGGGAAAAATAAATAATTATTCAATAAGTTAATTGTTCTTTTATTGGTTGTAAGCTATAATGAAAGTCACCAGTAAAAAGGAGGTGCAACATGAGCATTTCAGCCATACTTGTAATTTTTGGAGGGACCGGGGATCTCACACATAGGAAACTTATACCAGCCCTATATAATCTTGTGCTTGACAAGTTACTACCTGAGGACTTTGCGGTTGTTTCGGTTGGAAGAAGGGAAAAGACAACTGAGCAGTACCGTGATGAGGTAAAAAAATCACTATCTGTCTTTTCTCTTCCAAATTGGATGAAAATAGGTGGAAAAGACTTGAGAACATGCTCTATTATTATCAGTTTGATTTTACAAAATTATCCGGATATACAGGGCTTCGTACCTACCTCGATGAACTTGACATCAAACACGGCACTGAAGGGAAGAGAGCTTTTTATCTAGCTGTAGCACCTGAGCATTTTGAGACAATTGTCCACGGCATAGATGTAGGAGGTCTTGCTGAACCTGAGGAGTACCGGTGTAGACTCGTTATAGAAAAGCCGTTTGGTAAGGATCTTGCCACCGCACGTGAGCTCAATCGTAAGCTTTTAGAGGTTTTTGATGAGGAGCGCATCTATAGAATAGACCACTACTTAGGTAAGGAGATGATTCAGAATATCCTTGTTTTAAGGTTTTGCAACACTGTATTTGAATCACTCTGGAACAATAAGTTTATTGATAACATACAAATATCACTCCTAGAACAGGGTGAGGTAGGCTTCAGAGGGGACTACTATGAGCCGGCCGGTGCACTCAGGGATATGGTCCAGAGCCACCTTGTACAGATTCTCTCTTTGGTGGCTATGGAACCACCTGTAAATCTGGACACAAATTCAATTAGAAATGAAAAGTTAAAAGTTGTTCAGTCACTCAGGGAATTCACACCGGAACTTCTCCGGGATGACATAGTTTTTGGCCAGTATGGGCGTGGAGTGCGTGAAGGTAGGGAGATAAAGGCCTACCGCGAGGAGGAGCGCGTTGCAAAAGACTCCCACACAGAGACATTTGTGGCAATGAAGATATGTATAAATAATTTCCGTTGGGCGGGTACTCCGTTCTATATAAGAACCGGTAAATCTATGTCTGAATCTTTTGCAGAAATAGTAATCCAGTTCAAGGAGCTTCCCAATATTCTCTACTTTAAAGAGAGTGGTGTTCAGGAGCCCAACCTACTTGTAATCCGTATTCAACCAAATGTTGGAGTGTTTTTCCAGTTTAATACAAGGGACTTTGATCGCCACAACGGGCTTGTAGCAAACAAGATGGACTACGTCCACAGTGCATCTGCCCAAGGCAATACACCTGAGGCCTATGAGCGGTTAATCCTTGATGTGCTCAAGGGTGACTCCACGCTCTTCTCACGTTGGGATGAGGTGGAGGCCTCATGGAAGTTTGTTGACCGCATTATAGAATACCGTGAAAACGGAAAGTTTTCCTTCCCTAACTATGAGGCGGGCTCAATGGGGCCATTAAAGGCCTTTGAACTGTTAGCTAAGAGCGGAAGGCAGTGGTGGCATATTTAGAAGTCCGTTTTAATGGACACCCAAACCTCTATACTTAAGGTATGAAATGAAGTATGAAGGGGTGTTCCAAAATGGAATTTAAGTTTAAATATGTAGCAGGACACGTAGAGGTCTATAATCTCCAAGGAAAGTTTTTGTTCTCGGCTGACACGGAAACTGAAGCTCGCCGTGAACTCGGTTCGGAAAGTTTTGATATAGGATAGTTAAAGAATCTCCATAAATTGTAAAAACGCCGCAATGGTCAGAATGTCTGCCATTGTGGCGTTTTGCTTAATTCATATAGGATAGTAGGCATTTAGCATATGTTAACAAATTGTTAAAGTTATCACAAAAAGCTTCCAAAAACTGACTATGAAAAAGAAAAAAAGGATTATTGACAACTTATTGACAACAAATAAACTGTGTGGTAAGATGAGACAACAATCAAAGAGGAGGAATACCGTGAAGAGGATAGTTATAGTCGGCGCTGGATATGCTGGCATACTTACTGCTAAGAAGCTTGCCAAGAAATTAAAGAAGAACGCTGATACTGAAATTACCATTATTGACAGAAACCCATTCCACACAATGCTCACTGAGCTACATGAGGTTGCTGCCGGTAGGGTGGATGAGGATAGCATAAGGATTAGTCTTGATAAGGTCTTTGCCGGACGCAAAGTAAACGTTAAACTTGACAACATCCAGTCTATTGATTTTGACAGCAAGGTGGTTACCGGTACAGTTAACAAGTATGAGT
>CAZIVK010000128.1:0-5137 GCA_964542515.1 uncultured Oscillospiraceae bacterium
GAACAAATCCGCCACCTATGACGAAGTTATGCATGAAATTGAAGTACTACAAAAATCCGCGGAAGCCTGCAAACGGGAAGGCATAAAGCTTGCCTACCACAACCACGACCCGGAGTTTACCATAAGCTTCAACGGACTCACCGTCTTTGACATGCTTCTGGCATATGCACCAGACCTATGGATAGAGCTGGATGTAGGCTGGACAACATACGCAGGACTCAACCCAGTAGACGTCCTAAAACGTATTGCACCCCGCCTATCTGCTGTACATTTCAAAGACTACTTCCCTGGCCCAGATGTTCAAGTTCCACTATGGGGCAGCGCTGAAAAGTACAACATGCCAAACTTCTGCTCCCTCGGCAGCGGCGCACTAGACGTCCACGGTTGCCTCAAGACTTGCCACGAAATTGGCATAGAATACGCCATTGTAGAGCAAGACTTCATGCACGCACTCACCCCAATGGAAGCACTTCAAGTTGACTACCTAGTCATGAAGGAATCCGGATTACTGGAATAACCATAAAATCCCCCCAGCGCACTGTACAATGCGTTGGGGGGTATGTTTTCAGTCACTAAATAATCATACTCTCAATTCATGTTCCTCAGTTAACAGCAAAACTATCTCGTTTGTTTTTTGATTTATGGCGTATGTGTACGTTTTGCTATAAACATTTTCATCGTCATTTGCATAGTTTTCATTAACAGAGTAAGATTTAACTATTTCAGCGCTTTCTAACTCCCTGGAAGTTTTAACAACAATATACTCGTCTGTTATTACACAGGAGCTGAGTCTAACGTCCATGAGTATTTTAGTTGTTGGGCCTTTAGAATGTTTGTACAAGTGGTTATTTGCAGAAAAATAGAGAGAATCGTTAATAGCACCCCATATAGTATATTTGCTCGTAGTGGCTATTCCTGACACTGACAAATGTTCTTCTTTTTCTGTTTTAATGTCAATAATGCGTATACCACCACTTGGATCAGCGCTGTAAACACTGTTTCGAATAATTGCAAAAGGGCTATTGCTAAATCCGTGTAGGACAACTTCCTGTTCTCCTGAGCTAAGATTCTCGGAAATTAGGGTTTGAGCATTATGGTTTGCGTAATACGCTACTCCGGATACAATACTGCCACAGAAAGGTGCACCCTTTAGTGGGTAATCTATAACATTCCCATTTGCAGTGTTGACTTTTGTGGTACGTCCGGAAAGTAAGAAGAGGTTTTCCCCATTCATGAATGTGAAAAATGGAGTATCCGTTTCATCTTCAAGCTTATAAATAACTTCAAGTGAACCATCATTGTTTAACTTAACATAAGAACGTTCTCCCCAGGCGTAAAAGTACAATTCCCCTAAATTTTCCTGCATAAAGTATGCAGATGTTCCGGTTGTAAGTTTTTCCACCAAGTTATCCTCAAACCTGAATACTTCCCTTTCTTCGCTTAAGAAATATAATGCTCCATCTAGAAATACTGCATTACTGGCATTCCTGTTTATAAATGGAAGATTCACCCACGTGTTTTTGCTTCCCTGACACCAAAACAATACTACAATCAGAAAAGACATTCCAGTTAATAAGAATGCGCTTCTGGATATTTTTTTTTGATTGAAACTTAACCATGACAGAACTGCTGATACTGAACTTCTGCGCATTCTCAACCACCTTCTTTCAAATCAAACAAATAAGTGACGTCACTTACATTTTAAGGCGGTACTCCTGAGGTGTCACTCCAAACATTCTGCGGAACAGTTGGTAGAAATGGGTGAGGTTAGAAAAACCCACGGTCAATGCAATTTCTGATACGGGCATTGCAGTACTGAGGAGCATCTTTGCGGAATTCATCATTCTTATTTCTCGGTGTATTTCTGTAAAACTTTTGCCGAACGTCTCTTTAAGCATTGTACCGAGATAACCGGGAGAATACCCAAAATTGGTTGCAACAGCTTTGAGTGATGCGGTTTGATAATATGTTTCAATATAACTGATGACATCCGCGAGTTTAGCTTTGCCGCTTTTGGTGTATGTTACGGAGTTCTGGTTACTGTGTGCTATGCGTTGGAGCTCCGCAAATAGAATAATGAGAGAGCTTTCAATAATTTCGTTTGAACCGAGGTTGGGGAAAAAGTTCTCAGACATGATATCCGTCACAATTTGGCGGATTCTTTTATTTTCATCAAGGTTAAAAAGGATGTGGCGCTTGATGTTATCCCGCTCGTAGACGGAGCGCATAAAGAAGTCCGAAAAAAGCTCATTGGAACCTAGATTTCCAAAAAACCTATAGTCAAAAAAGTCAGGTGCAAATAAGAAGTTTACAATGACATCCTTCTCCTTCGCTTCCTTTATATAGTGCCGTGTTACTGTATTAAGTATGCAGAGATCTCCTGATTTGAGCACATAATCCTGTCCTTCAATAGACTGTAGGCATTCTCCTGCATAGACGTACTGGATCTCAATAAAATTATGCTGGTGCTCATAATTGAGACCGTAGCGATCATGCAAGTAAATGTCAAATTTCTTATCTGAAGTGATGTAATTCTCTTTTAAAAGCTCAAAATCATCGGGTGGATGCTGAACCATCTGGGGTTTGTCGCGGAATTCAATTTCAATAGGCCGAAGTTCTCTGACAAAGCTGTCTAATTTACTTTTACTCATATCTCCTCCGAGTCTTCCGTCTGTTTTGATAGTCGATAACCACTTAACCGACATTAGTATTTTAACTACATTGTGATACCATACATTATAGTTAAGTTTAGTGTGCTTGGCAAGATTAATACTACTAATACTATTATTACAGGAGGACAAAATGAAAAAATCACTTACTTGTTTACTCGTAGCACTTCTTATTCTTGGTCTGATTTCCGGATGCACAGGACAAACGCCGGTTGTTAGCCCATCCGCTAACCCGGTTCAATCAGAATCTCCCGACGGGGAATCTACCTATCCCATCGTAAATGACGGCTCAATTGAGCTCTCAACTTTCTGGGTAATGAACAGCGAGCAGTCCAAGGTTGCAACAGATCTTAATGATCTTGCCGCTTTCAAGGAGATGGAAAAACGTACCGGTATACGCATGAAGTACAATACCCCTTCCATCGGCAATGAGCAAACCTCATTCCAGCTCATGATTGCATCCAGTGATTACGACGATATCTTCTATAACGGGCAGGACTACTACTCCGGAGGAGCCCAAAAGCTCTATAACGACGGAATCATTATTGACCTGTCGAGCTTGATGGAAGAGAACGCTCCAAACATCTGGAAAATCCTTATGAACGACAAGGACAAATATCGTGACTCTATGACTGATGAAGGCCTCCGTCTGGGTATGCCTAAGGTTACAGTTGAAGATGCTGAGCCCGCATGGGGCGGACTAGTTGTCCGTGAAGACCTTCTAAAGGAACAGGGCATGGCACTCCCAAAAACCATTGCAGATTGGGACAAAATGCTACAGATGTTTAAAGACGAATACAACATGGAAAAGCCTCTTATCAATAACTTTACTCTCCCTTACTACCCATGGAGCTATGATATTGCCTCCGCATACGACGTAAGCCAGACATTTATTGTTGTTGACGGGAAAGTCAAGTACGGCCCTAATGAAGACGGCTGGAAAGAATACATGACACTCATGAGCGATTGGTACGCACGCGGTCTCTTTGATAACGACTTTGCATCCCGCGATACAACAGACTTCTGGTGCATGGGAGACTTCTCCAACGGAGTTACCGGAGCAGGTTGGAATGCATGGGGCAATGCACTGGATATGCTCTATGTAAATGGTTATGTAACAGACCCCAACTTCCTCCTCAGCGCAGTACCTGCACCTATAAAGGATGAAAACAGTCCTGTACACATAAGAATGGTCTCCAACAAAGTCCTTGGTTATGGACTTATCAGTTCCACCAACGAATATATTGAGGAATCCATTCTGTGGCTTGACTACCTCAACAGTGAAGAAGGCATGCTCCTCTCCATGTATGGAATTGAAGGAGTAAGCTATACACTTGAAAACGGTAAACCTGTATTTAATGACCATTTCATCAACGAGATGGAGACCCCTGAAATTGCAAAAGCAACCTATACCATGTATGAAGCTCCAGGACTCTATGACTACCAACGCAACTATCAGATGTACGAAAAAGACGTCATAGATCAATGCCTGGTTTGGAACTCCAGTGACTACTCATACAACATGCCAAGCGCAATCACCTTCACTGAAGATGAAAGCAACAGAAGCAGCGTAATCATGACCGATATAGATACTTACATGCAGGAAATGGCAAGTAAATTCGTATCTGGCAGAGCCTCCCTTGATACCGAATGGGACGCATACATCAAACAGCTCGAAACCATGGGAATTAATGAAGTAATAGCAATTCAGCAAGCAGCATACGACCGCTACATTGCACGCTAATTAAAAAACTCCAAATCATACAATACCTCGTATTTTCTAGTTTAAACAGACTAGGAAATACGAGGTATTAATTTTCATCACACAAAAGAATGCATTGAATATGATATGTAAACTAGAAAAAGAGGCAAATCAAATGATTAGTTAGGAGGGCTTTAGTATGTTGAATCTTAAAATCCCCAAAAATAAAATAACTAAGATTAAACCAGTGCTTGCTTTAAAAATCAACGGTAAATATGAGTCAATGCAGGAAGTTAAAGATCGCGTTAAGTGCACCCATATTACTAATGCTGGCACATATAACACGCAGACATACGCCCTTGATAGTAGTGCAGTTTAACAAAGAAACAGCCATATCTACCCTTGACTTATGTGAATTATTCTTGTATCCTCAAGTTAATAGTTGGATTGTGCCATTTGAGCAACCGGGATATCGTGGTTCGGCCGGAAGCCAGTACAGAGCGGTTGTAACATTTGCAGCATCAAATTCAATCTTTTCGGAATCCAGAATATCACGACAAGTAGTGTAATAGCAATCAATTAAAATATTGTTAGTTTTGATGTGACCCTTCATCCTTAATTTGACATTAATATAGTAGAGGGACAAATAAGTCTCACAAGAATATGTTAGAAAGATTCATGGACACCTCTACCCATCTGCTTTTGGACATTAGAAAATTGAGCCTGGATCCATCAAACGCAGCACACTTCAGGATCACCTAAAGGG
>CAZIVK010000129.1:0-5082 GCA_964542515.1 uncultured Oscillospiraceae bacterium
GTAATAGTACTCCTTGTAGTAATCACAAACATATCACCTCTCAAGGTATATGAGAGCATATTCAAGCGCGAAAGACCACAGTATGAGCCGGAACCAATTCCAGACCCACCTGCCCCGGTTCCAAAGCGCAAGCCCGTTATCGACATACCACTCGGCAACGGAACCCCGCCGTCACCCCGTCATACTAACAAGGGTTTCTTTCAAAAGAGGTCCCCTGAAGTTATAACACCTGCAGAAGCTTTGAAGGATAGTGTGGAGCCTGTCAAGCCGGTACAGCCTGTCCAGGAGCCGGTTGAAAAAATCATCGAGGCTATGCCTGAACCGGAATCCGTAAAAGCTGCTGAACCCCCAAAGGTGGTTAAGGCGGAGGAGGAGGCAATAAAAAAGGATGTAATGTCTGATATTGATGCTGCTCTGGCAGGCAGAACGGATGAGATGTACAGCTACCCTCCAACCAGCCTACTTTTACAGGGAACTACCGGGGACACAAGTGATGTAAATGCTGAACTAAAGTTGAACGCTCAGAGACTCGTTGAAACCATCAAGAGCTTTAATATAGATGCTAGGCTTATAAACGTAACACGTGGACCCAGTGTAACCCGATATGAACTTGAACTTGACCGGGGCGTTAAACTGATGAAACTCACCGGACTTTCGGATGACATTGCCCTATCGTTAGGGGCACGTGGGGTACGTATAGCCCCCATTCCGGACAAAGTGGCGGTTGTGGGCATAGAGGTGCCTAATAAAACGGTCTCCACAGTCGCTCTCAAAGAGGTACTTGAATCAAAGGCCTTTACAACCAATAAGAGTAAAGTTGCATTTGCTCTTGGTAAAAATATTGGCGGAGAGTGCCTGGTGGGCAACATAGCATCCCTTCCCCATCTACTTATTGCAGGAACCACCGGATCTGGTAAATCCGTATGTATGAACTCTCTACTTATTAGTCTTTTGTATAAGTCCTCCCCTGAAGAGGTCAGGCTTATAATGATTGACCCAAAAATGATTGAACTCAACATATACAACGGAATTCCACACCTGCTCATACCTGTAGTAACGGACCCCAGGAAGGCCTCGGGCGCTCTACAGTGGGCGGTAAGTGAAATGATGAGCCGCTATAAAAAATTCTCTGAGTACAACGTGCGGGACATTTTCCAGTACAATGAGGCCGCCGCTACAAATGATGAAATAGAGAAATTGCCACAGATCGTCATTGTTATTGATGAACTTGCTGACCTTATGCTTGTAGCTGCCAAGGAAGTTGAGGAGTCGGTCTGCAGAATTGCCCAAATGGCCCGTGCTGCCGGTATGCACCTCATTATTGCCACCCAGCGCCCATCAGCTGATGTCATCACTGGTATCATGAAAGCAAACATACCCTCCAGGATCTCCTTTGCAGTGGCGTCGCAGCTTGAAAGTAGGATCATACTGGACACAACAGGAGCTGAGAAGCTCGTGGGAAAAGGGGATATGCTCTATTTCCCACTGGGTGCTGGAAAACCAACAAGGATTCAGGGCTGCCTAATAACCTCATCTGAGGTTGAGCGCGTGGTTGAGTATGTAAAAAAATCCGGAAAAGCGGATTATAGTAATGAGATCATTGAACAGATAGAGCGCTCCGCAACGGAAGGAACTAAGGGTGGAGGGACTACCGCTGCTTCAGTTTTAGACGCAGACGAGATGCTCCCCCAGGCAGTAGAAGTCATCCTGGACACCGGGCAGGCATCGGTCTCCATGTTACAACGCCGCCTGAAGTTGGGGTATGCTCGAGCCGCAAGGTTGGTTGACCAGCTTGAAAGCCGTGGTATAGTTGGTCCATTTGAGGGTGCAAAACCCAGGCAGCTGCTTATAACCAAAGAGCAGTGGGAGGAAATGAAGCTCCAGAACCCTGAATATAATTAATGAAAAAAAAGCCATGCTTTCCTTTCCATTGACTTGAGTGGTAAATGCTGATATATTTATTAATTGAAACGCTGCTAAAAGCGTTAAACATACTTTAGCGAACGGAGAAATGCTTATGAAAAAGACATTAGCACTACTATTGTGCTTAACATTTCTGCTGGCACTTGCATCTTGCAGTGAAAGCAGTGAAAAGCTTGACATATCACCTTCAACTGACACTGTAGGAACGTTTACTGTTGAGGACATCGCTATTATCATAGAGGGTAAAACTTTTAAAGCAAACGGTGATGTGAAGGAAGTTCTTGAAGTTCTTGGAGAAAACTATGAATTCTCTGAAGCAATAAGCTGTGCCTATGATGGTATGGATAAAAAATACACCTATGAAAATTTTGATATAACAACATATCCGGATGGATCTATAGACCGTATCTCTGAAATTGCCGCATACAGCGGTGAGGCATCCACAGCAGGCGGCCTGAAAATTGGAGACACTGTTGAAAAAATGGAGAGCATCTACGGCACCGGATATTACGAAGCAGGAATAACCATAAATTACCAAATACCCGCAGTACAAGAGGGAGCAGAGGGCGCTCTACTATACTTTACCGCAGATGACGGTATTATTACCTCTATCGCTATAACTGCGGAAATATTGCCTGAATAGCAATGCAAAGGTGAGGAATATCTTTTGAACAAAATTCTGAAACTACTGGTGATTACACTATTGCCCGTACTTTTTCTGACCGCGTGTAGCGTGACTGAAGGGCTCTATATAGCTAAAGATGGCACATACTACCGCACACAGAGTGGGGAAAACCACACAGGCTTTCTTGAAACTGATGATGGCATGCTCTATTTTGGACCAGATGGGAAAATGTTTGAGGAGGGTGTAATTACCATTGATGGCAAACAGTACCACTTCTTTGATGGTAAGATGGTCGCCGATGAACCAACTGAAACTGCAGACCCAACCGAGCCAAGTGGGGAGCCCACATCCAGTCCGAGCACTACTCCAATCCTAACCCCAAGCCCAAGCTCAAGCCCAAGCCCAGAATCAGCGGCTGTGGGGGAACTCACTGGGAATTCCAAGTTGGACAATGCAGTAAAGGACATTATTGACCAGGTTGCAAGCCCTGGTAACACCGCCGAGAAGAACCTAGGCGCCGTTTTTGACTGGATGGTAAAGGAACTTAAGTACAAGTACGTATCTGTGGACCTGTCTGAAGGCTATACAGAGGACCTCGTAAATGAACTTGCAGAATATGTCGTACTTAACAGAAGAGGTGCCTGTGAGCACCAGGCTGCCCTTATGGCAGTGTTTATACAGCGCCTCGGCTTTGAATCTATAGTAGTTAAAGGTGACTTTCTGTCAGACGATGGCACGGAGTGGGTGGAACACGGTTGGGCACTGGGCAAAATTGATGGAAGCTACTACCACTTTGATCCACTCTTTGGACGCAACCACACAAACGGAAAACCAAGAACCTTCTTCATGAAAAAGGACGCTGAAATTGAACATCTGCACAGATGGGATAGGGATGCCTACCCCGTGAGTGACTAAATCTAGGAGGACCCCCATGTTCGTGTTGGACAAGATTCAAGAATTTGCTAAGACAGACCGTATCGCCCTAATTAATAGGGACGTTCTGCTGACATATGAGGAGCTCAATACACTCTCCAACTCCTTTGCCGCCTATCTTCTGGATACATTTGGTGAAGACCGGACCCCCATCGTTATATATGGACACAAAGAAACAGAAATACTACCCTGTATTTACGGGGCGCTAAAAGCAGGTAGGGGCTACGTTCCGGTGGATACAACAGTACCGTTGGAAAGAGTCCAACAGATAGTGGATGACGTTGATCCCAAAGTTATTGTTGACTTTTACGATATGGGGCTCACTTGCCACAGTGAAATATTAAGATTAAGCAAGCTTGAAACTGTATTTGAAAAATACAAAGGGGCGGGCGTCTCTTCCGATACCTGGATATCGGGGGGGACTCCTGCCTATATCCTGTTTACCTCCGGCAGCACCGGGAAGCCTAAGGGAGTCCCAATCACAGCGGAAAATATTGAAAACCTGTACGCGGAGCTGCTCCCATGGATGGAGGTTTCTGTTGATGGGGGAGTTATTCTCAATCAGATATCCTACTCTTTTGACGTATCTGTTGTCTCGATCTACCTTGGTATAGCAAAGGGCATGACACTCCACACTATAGACAAACACCTTCTGGAAAATATGGGTGAGCTCTTTGAGCATCTTCAGAAGTCTGAACTCTGTATATGGGTATCAACACCCTCCTTTGCTGAGATGTGTGTACCGTCCTCAAAGTTTAATAATTTGCTGCTTCCAAAGCTTGAAAAGTTTCTGTTCTGTGGAGAAATCCTAACACACAAGCTGGTGGATGAGCTATTTGAACGCTTTCCGGACACAAAGGTTATTAACACTTACGGCCCCACTGAAGCCACAGTCCTTGTAACCGCTGTTGATGTAAATAGAGCTATGGCGGAGGATGACCTACAGATACCTATAGGTTACCCACTGGATGAGGTGAAGTTCCGCATTGTTGACCCTGCAGGAAATGAGATGCCATCCGGTGAACAAGGTGAGTTACTGATTATATCGGACAATGTTGGACCCGGCTATTTTGGTCGCCCTGATCTCACTGAAAAGGTGTTCTTCACAGACGCATCCGGCAAACGCGGTTACCACACAGGGGACTCCTGCTTTGAAAAGGAAGGTCTCTACTACTACTGCGGTAGGTTGGACAACCAAATTAAGATCAATGGTTTTAGGGTTGAGATAGAGGACATAGAAAACAATCTCGCAAAGGTATCAAATATTGCTCGTGCTGCAGTTATCCCCGTGTATGACGGAGAAAAGATTCAATATCTCTCAGCTTTTGTTCTACTTCAAGCTGCTGACGGCCTGCCATCATTGAGGCGCGCCACCAGGATAAAAGAAGAACTAAAGGAATTCCTTCCCGCCTACATGATTCCAAGAAAAATTACTGCGCTTGAATCCTTTCCACTAAACACAAACGGTAAGGTGGACAAGAAGAAACTTGCTAAGCTTATTAAGTAAATTACCGGAGGGCACAATGACCCCATATAATGGTCTACTTTTTTTCTATATATTAGCAATGCTACTTATACCTGCAGTGTTTATTGGCTTGTTT
>CAZIVK010000130.1:0-5073 GCA_964542515.1 uncultured Oscillospiraceae bacterium
AGCTACCAAAAGCGGCTGCTTTTTTGCCCTTAAACTTTAGGCCCTTGATCATTTCCAGCAATCCCGCTATGGAGTACAGGTAACCGTTGTTAATAGTGGGGGAACCTACGAGTACAAGTTTTGCCTTGAATATTTCAGACAGAATATCATTTTTGTCATTTTTTGAGGAGTTAAAGAGCTTAACTGTAACTTCTTTATCAACAGAGGTTATGCCCTCAGCAATGGCTTCAGCCATTTTGCGGGTAGCTTCCCACATTGTGTCGTAGACAATAGTGATCTGGTTTTCCTTGTATTTGTCTGCCCACTGCAGGTAGCGCTCAACGATCTGTGTAGGGTTGTCCTTCCAAATGACTCCGTGACTTGGGCAGATCATTTTAAGAGGAAGGTTCAGCGCCAAGATCTCATTTATCTTCTTTGTGACGAAGGTGTTAAAGGGTGTTATGATGTTTGCGTAATATTTGAGGGCCTCCTCATATAGCTCAGAGGTGTCAACCTTGTCATTGTAGAGGGACTCAGTAGCGTAATGCTGGCCAAATCCATCATTTGAGAAGAGGATTTCCTCACCGCTTAGGTAACAGAACATGGTGTCAGGCCAGTGGAGCATTGGTGCCTCAACAAAGGTGAGAGTGGTTTCACCTAAATTCAGTGTATCACCGGTTTTGACAGTGACGAAGTTCCAGTCCTCATGGTATTGTCCTTTTATAGACCTAACCCCATTAGCGGTGCAGTATATGGGGGTGTTTGGAATTTCACGCATAAGCTCATGAAGGGAACCGGTGTGGTCAATCTCTCCATGGTTTGCAATAATATAATCTATTTCAGATAGATCAATCTCTTTTTTAAGGTTTGTAATAAATTCTGTGTCATAGGGTTGCCATACGGTGTCTATGAGAGCAACCTTTTCATCCCGAACGAGGTAGGAGTTGTAGGAGGAACCCCTATTTGTGGAGAGTTCGTCCCCGTGAAATCTTCTAAGTTCCCAATCTATCTTACCTACCCATGTGACTTTGTCTGTAATCTTCTTTGCCATATAATAAACCTCCTTGAATTTTTGTTACCAAAATGTAGCATATTTTTAGTCTACCATAGAAAATTATCAAATTCAACCGTGTGAAAGGGATTTCAGTGCTTCAATATTTTTAATAAGTATTGATTTGTTTCCCTCTGATTTTAGTATTCCCACTCCCTCAAGTTGACTGAGTTTGCGACTAAGTGTTTCCCTGGCTATACCCAGATAGTTAGCAATTCCTTCACGGCTAAGGGGAAGGGTTATAAGTGTGCCCTCCTTGGTGGGGGAGCCGTACATATCTATATACTCCAGTATAAGTGACGAGATCCGTACTTCAGCACTTCTGCTGCCCATGTTTTGCAGCGCAGACTCTAGATGTGCAACACGTGACGAGAGAGATCCAATAACTTGAATTGCAATATTTGGGTACTTTGCAACCAGCTCCTGAAAATCTGCTTTTAACAGTGTGCAGGTAGAGGTGTTTTGCAACGCCTCAACTGTGAATGTTGACTTCTCATCAGAGAAGAGAAACCTGTCTCCAAAATAATCATTTTGTGAAAAAAGATATAAAATCTGTTCACGGCCATCCGCTGTGTAGGTCACAGCTTTTGCACTGCCCATACTGATTACAGTTATTCCATTAGGCGTTGTACCTGCGTGAAGGATAATCTCACCTTTTTCATAATACTTAGGTATCATTTTGCAGGCCATCTCCTCAAGCTCTGCCCGGTCCAAGTGAGAAAACAGGGGCACTTTGTACATACAGAGTTCGTGCAGACAGTTGTCACAGCGCACGCATCTTGAACTATTTTCCATTTGATTACTCATTTCTTTATTATTTACATTTTATACTATAAAACACTCCGATAAATTTGTAAAGCTCAAAAGTGTGACATTGGTCACTGAATATAATCTTGGACGATTGTATAATACTAATTGTTAACTGATACATTTATCGAAAGGATGTTTTTATATGAGTTTAAAAAAGGGCAACTGGACAGGGGAGATAGATACCCGCGGATTTATCTCAGCAAATTATACACCATATGGTGGGGATGAGAGCTTCCTTGCAGATCCATCGTCAAACACACTAAAACTTTGGGATGAAGTGGCTGAGCTTCTAAACCAGGAGAGAGCCCGTGGCGGCGTTCATGACATAGATGAGAATACTATCTCTACCATAACCTCCCACGGCCCGGGGTATATCGATCGCAGTATAGAACAGATAGTAGGAATGCAGACAGACGCACCTCTAAAGAGGTCTATTATGCCCCTTGGTGGCATCCGCCTTGTCCATACCGAACTAAAAGCTTACGGCAGAACACTTCCTGAAAATATTGCCGAAGTATTTAAGTATAGAAAAACACATAACGACGGCGTTTTTGATGTCTACACAGACGAGATGAGACGCGCTCGCCACTGCGGAATCATCACCGGACTACCTGACGCATACGGCAGGGGACGCATAATTGGCGACTACCGCAGAGTTCCTCTATATGGCACAGACTTCCTCATCCAACAGAAAAAAGATGCAAAGGAAGCATTTGTCTTTGATACCATGGACAGCGCCACCATCCGTCAGCGCGAGGAGCTGAGCGAGCAGATTAGAGCACTCGAAGGTCTTGCTGAGATGGCAAAGAGCTACGATGTCGATATCTCAAAACCCGCAACAGATACAAAAGAAGCTATACAGTGGCTGTATTTTGGTTTTCTGGCAGCAATTAAGGAACAAAACGGAGCCGCAATGAGCCTTGGTCGCGTATCAACCTTCCTTGACATCTACGCAGAGGAAGACCTGAAAACTGGAAAATATACAGAGGAAAAGATCCAGGAATTTGTAGACCACTTCATAATCAAACTCCGCATGGTGAGATTCCTAAGAACACCATCGTATGATGAGCTTTTCAGTGGGGATCCAACATGGGTTACAGAGGTAATTGGTGGTATGAACACTGATGGCCGCCACATGGTAACCAAAATGAGTTATAGGTTCCTCCACACACTGACAAATCTTGGACCTGCACCTGAGCCAAACCTAACGGTTCTCTGGAGTGAAAGACTGCCCAGCAACTTTAAGAAATACTGTGCTGCGGTCTCTATAAATACCTCATCCATACAGTATGAAAACGACGACATCATGCGCCCAACATACGGCGATGATTACGGTATAGCTTGCTGTGTTTCTGCTATGAAAATTGGTAAGCAAATGCAGTTCTTTGGTGCTCGTGCAAACCTTGCAAAGGCACTGCTATATGCCATCAACGGGGGAAAAGACGAGCGCTATAACATGCAGGTTGGACCGGAGTTTGCTCCTATAACCTCCGAATACCTTGACTACGAGGAGCTTGTACGTAAGTTTGACACCATATGCGATTGGCTCGCAAAACTCTACACAAACACTCTAAATGTCATCCACTACATGCATGACAAATACTGCTATGAGGCAATTGAAATGGCTCTTCACGATGAGGAGGTTCTACGCACAATGGCCGCAGGGATTGCCGGTCTGAGCGTTGTAGCTGACAGCCTCTCTGCCGCAAAGCACTCAAAGGTAAAGATAATCCGCAATGAGGAAGGTCTTGCCATAGACTTTGAGGTTGAGGGTGACTACCCCAAATACGGAAATAATGATCCTGCAGCGGATGAGATTGCGGTGGACATTGTTAAGAAGTTCATGACAAAACTGCGCCATAACCACACTTACCGTAGCAGTTTGCCAACTCTCTCCGTACTAACTATTACATCAAACGTAGTATACGGTAAAAAGACCGGTTCTACACCTGACGGACGTAAGCTGGGTGAACCATTTGCACCAGGCGCAAACCCAATGCACGGACGGGATACCCACGGTTGTGTCGCAAGTATGATGAGCGTAGCAAAACTGCCCTACGAATATGCACAGGACGGAATTTCCTACACATTTAGCATTGTGCCAGGAGCTCTCGGAAAGAATAGAGTTGAGATGACAGATAACCTTGTTACACTTCTTGACGGCTATTTTGCTGAAACCGGACATCATATAAATGTCAACGTAATAAATAAAGAGGTTCTTCTGGACGCAATGGAGCACCCGGAAAAGTACCCACAGCTGACCATACGGGTAAGCGGCTATGCTGTAAACTTTATCAAACTGACCAAGGAACAGCAGCTTGACGTCCTCCACAGAACCTTCCATGAGCGCTTTTAACAACAGAGTTGTAAAATATAAAGGAAAAGAGGTGGCAGTATGGGAGTAAAAGGACGGATTCATTCCGTTGAGACATATGGGACCTTGGACGGACCCGGTGTTAGATATGTACTTTTTTTACAGGGATGTGCCCTAAGGTGCCTGTATTGCCATAACCCTGACACTTGGGACACAGAGGCAGGTAAGGTAGTGGACTCAGATGATGTTGTCCGCGACATTCTGTCCTACAGAAATTTCATTAAAACCGGAGGGGTCACCATATCCGGTGGTGAGCCCCTCCTTCAACCGGAGTTTGTCTCCGATATAATCAGGCAGTGTAAAGACAATGGCATTCATACAGCTATAGATACGGCAGGGAGTGTTATGCTGACCCTATCAAAAGAACCGTTAGATCTTGTTGATATGCTCCTTCTGGATATAAAAAGCCTGGATGAGGAGCAGTGCATAGAGCTCACAGAAAAGAGCAGCCGCCCTACATTGGCCACTCTGGCGTACTGTGAAAGCATTAATAAACCTGTCTGGATTAGGCATGTCCTGGTACCCGGTTACACTCTGGATAACCAGAGGCTAAAAGAGATGGCATCATACCTCAAACACTTCAGCTGTATAGAGAGAATTGAACTCCTACCTTTTCACAAGATGGGTGAGTTTAAATGGAAAGCGCTAAGAATTCCCTATAAATTAGAAAACACTGTGGAGCCTAAGAAATCAGAGCTTGCCGAGGCAAGGAAAATATTTGAAGATGCAGGACTTACTGTGTTGATGAAAGAGTAATTTGACTATATAATACTTTCATTAAGTGTAAGGAGTTGCAGCATGGACATAAAAATAATTCTGAGTGCGGTGGACCACACTCTTCTAAAGCCGGACGCAACAT
>CAZIVK010000131.1:0-5062 GCA_964542515.1 uncultured Oscillospiraceae bacterium
GTAGGAGTGCCAAAAAAGGATACAGCTGATAAAAGGGCTAACAGAACAATTATTGGTCGCACAATTTTCTTAATGATTTTTTGTGGTGTAGTTATTTTTATTCCTTTGATAATGCAGCTATACAAAATACAGATAAGGGACCATGAATTCTACGAACAACGCGCCATAAACCAACAGACCCGTGGCACAGTCATTTCGGCCAATAGGGGGACAATCTACGACAGAAACTATAAACCTTTAGCTATAAGTGCAAGTGTTGAGACCGTATATTTAGCGCCAGCTTACATAAAGAGTGATGAACAGGCAGAGCTCATTGCCAAGGGTCTATCGGAAATACTGGGTTTGGACTACAACTCTATTCTGGAAAAAACCAAAAACAGGTCCTCGTACTATCAGAGGATTGTAAGAAAAATTGAAAAAGAAGTGGCCGATGAGGTGAGATTGTTCAAATCGGAAAACAGTCTCAATGCCATTCAGATAGAGCCCGATACAAAGCGCTACTACCCATACGGCACTTTTGCTTCCCAAGTCATTGGCTTTGTGGGAACTGATAACAACGGACTTGACGGAATTGAGGCCTATTATGATGACATCCTCACCGGAAAGCCCGGCAAAATAGTGACAGTTAAAAACGCAAAAGGTACCTCCATGGACTTTAGCTATGAAAAGTATTACGACGCTGAGGACGGACTCGGTATAGTGCTCACCTTGGATGAGACAATACAGCATATACTTGAGACACATCTAGAGAGGGCTGTTATTGATAACTACGTAGAAAACAGAGGGGCCGCCATCATGATGGAGGTCAATACAGGTGAAATTCTAGGAATGGCAGTGACCGGCGGAGCAGACCTAAATGACGCCTGGGCCATTAATAGTTCAGATGCAGAACAGCTTGAAGGACTCCAAGGGGAAGAATACAACAAAAAGCTCACCGAGTTGCAGCTCCTGCAGTGGAGAAACAAGACTGTTACAGATACATACGAGCCCGGTTCAATCTTTAAAATTATAACGTCCGCCATGGGACTGGAAGAAAACGTCGTGAGCTTGGAGTCAACATTTTCCTGCTCTGGATCTATTAAAGTTGCCGGTTGGCATAAACCAATTAGCTGCTGGAGGACCAGAGGTCATGGGACACAGTCCTTCTTAAGGGCACTGCAAAACTCGTGTAACCCCTCTTTTGTAGCTCTCGGGCTGCGTGTAGGACAGGAAAAGTTCTATGACTATTTACAGGCGTTTGGATTTGGGCAGACTACCGGTGTGGATCTACCCGGAGAGGCTGCCGGCCTCCTGCATGATCGCAACGCATTTCTATCTAATGAAGTATCACTGGCAGTTGCTGCTTTTGGCCAGACATTCACAGTAACACCCATGCAGATGATTACAGCAACGGCTGCAGTTGTAAACGGAGGTTACCTACTAACTCCTCATTTGGTGAAGGAGTACGTTGACGCTGATGGAGTTGTTCAGAAGACCGTTAAGCCGGAAGTGGTGAGACAGGTCATATCTGAGGAGACCTCAAAAACTATGCGCTACATGATGGAGCAGGTTGTTGTGGACGGAAGCGGACGTAACGCCCAGATCAAAGGTTTTTCCATAGGTGGAAAGACCGCAACCTCTGAAAAAATATCAGCTGTTGAGGACAACTACGGCAAGTACGTTGTCTCCTTTGTGGCGGTGGCACCTGCGGAGGACCCCCAAGTGGCGCTACTGGTTCTTCTTGATACACCTACTGGACCCACACCTATAAACCTCCGGTCCGGGGGATATATGGCGGCCCCAATAGCAGGTAAAATGCTTGCGGATATCCTCCCATATCTAGGCGTTGAACCAAAATACACAGGGGATGAGCTCTTTGGAAGTGATGTTGTAGTTCCTCTATTTGAGGATCTCACCGTGGCCGACGCAAAGGCCATGCTGGATAAAAAGAAGATGGGATACAAAGTTGTGGGTACAGGTGAAAATGTTGTAGGTCAGTTGCCTGCATCTGGTGCTAAAATTACAAGCACAGCGCAAATTATTCTATACACAGAAAATGAAGCCCCTACAGACACAGTTATGGTGCCGGATGTGCGGCAAATGAGTCCGGAGCAGGCAAACAAGACAATAACAAATGCCGGTCTCTACATGATGCCTAGGGGGGTAATAGCTTCAGACACCTCTACAATTTTAGCTACGTCTCAGAGTGTGGAGCCCAGAAGTCAGGTGCCACGGGGCACAGTCATAGAGGTCGATTTCAAAGACAGGGATGTTGAGGATTTAGGACATTAATCGGACGGAGGAGTTATATGAAACTTAGTGAATTACTATCCGGAGTTGAGACTCTGTCGGTGCAAGCAGATGTTGACATGGAGATAACCGGTATTTATAATGATTCACGGAAGGTTGAATCTGGAGGGCTCTTTGTGGCAATCCCGGGTTTTAAGGATGACGGAGCAAAGTATGTCAAGTCCGCTTTAGAATCAGGTGCCGCAGCTGTCATAGCTGAGTCACCCTGTGCACCGGGAGTTCCGTGTGTAGTTGTAGAGGATGCCAGGCGTGCACTTTCTGGACTATCCGCTAACTTTTTTGGGAGACCTTCCAACTCTATGACCGTTATTGGCGTGACCGGCACAAACGGTAAGACCACAACGGCTTACCTTGTAAAAGAGATGCTAGAGCAGTGCCTGGAGGCTCCTGTAGGTTTAATCGGAACCAATGAAATAATAGTGGGAGACCACATTAGAGAGGCGTCCAGAACGACCCCTGAGTCGGTTGAAATCCATTCCATCTTTAGTGAAATGCGTGCAGCAGGTATTAAGCATGTTGTGATGGAGGTGTCCTCCCACGCACTTAAACTGAAGAGGGTGGAGGACGTATGCTTTGAGGTGGGGGTTTTTACAAACTTGACCCGGGAGCACCTGGATTTCCACATTACAATGGAGGACTACCTAAATTCAAAGGCAATGCTCTTTAAAATGTGCAAAAAAGGTGTAATAAATTTTGACGACAGGGCATCAAGGACGCTTTTGGAGGAGGGTTCCTGTGAATTCCTTACCTTTTCAAACGATGATATGAAAGCCGATCTTGTTGCGGGAAACATAAGGTACTTTTCTACAAAGGTGGAGTTTGAAGCACTTGCAAATGGGCATATGAACCGCATTAGGCTGAATATTCCCGGCAGGTTCTCCGTATATAATGCTCTGGCAACAGTTGGGGTGGGGCTAAGTTTAGGTATACCCCTAGCAAAGATATCAGAAGCTATACAATCCTGTCACGGTGTAAAGGGAAGAGCGGAAGTTGTGCCAACCGATAAAGATTTTGCAGTTGTAATTGACTACGCACACACACCAGATGCCCTTGAAAACGCTATATCCGCCTTTAAGGAGTTTGTCCGAGGCAGGATGATTGTAGTTTTTGGCTGTGGCGGGGATAGGGACAAAACTAAGCGCCCCCTTATGGGCAGCGTAGTTGGATCTTTGGCGGACTTAAGTATAGTCACCTCTGATAACCCCAGAACAGAGGATCCCCTCTCAATAATTGAGGATATTGTAGCAGGTATGGAGAAAAAAGATGCTTATATAGTTATTCCTGACCGCACTGCTGCCATAGAGCATGCAATCAACATTGCCGCGGAGGGTGACTTCATACTACTGGACGGAAAGGGCCATGAGACCTATCAGGAAATAAACGGACAGAAAAATCATATGGATGAACGCGAGATTGTAAAAAGTTTTCTTTAGGGGGACAATGTGGAGAGCTTAAAACTCAGTGAAATAGCCGCCTATTGCGGAGCAGTGCTTCCGGACGGGTTTCAGGATGTAACAATTGCGGAGATATCTACAGACTCAAGAAATATTAAGCCGGGGACGCTCTTTGTTCCCCTGGTGGGTGAGCGCTTTGATGGACATGACTTCATAGACAGCGCTCGTATAGCCGGAGCAGTTGCGTTCCTATCCTCCCAAAGCGCCTCAGGTCCTGACACGCTCTATGTGGAGGACACTCTTACCGCTCTGCAGGACATAGCTAAGGGCTATAGAGACCGGTTTAATATAGACATAGTTGCAGTTACAGGTAGTGTTGGTAAAACCACAACAAAAGAGATGATTGCCGCAGTACTATCTGTTGAGCGCCCCACATATAAAACTGAGGGAAACCTAAATAATCTCATAGGGCTTCCGATATCCATACTTAGAATGGGTGCGGAGCATAGGGCTGCTGTCCTTGAAATGGGTATGAGCAACTTTGGAGAGATAAGCAGGATGTCGGAGGTGGCACAACCCAATATTGCCGTCATCACCAATATAGGTGTGGCTCATATTGAGTATCTGGGTACGCGTGAGGGAATTCTAAAAGCCAAGCTTGAGGTTCTCCGCGGCATGAGTGACAGTGGTTGTCTGATTCTTAATGGTGACGAACCACTTCTTTATGGCATGAAAGGGGAGCTCGGCTGTAGACTAGTGTACTTTGGAATTAACAACCCTGATGCAGACATTAAAGCAGAAAATATCAGGCAGTCAGGTTTTGATACGGTATTTGACTTAATTACACCTTCCGGAAGTTGCTCTATCACTGTCCCGGCATTAGGTGTACATAATGTTTATAACGCTTTGGCTTCAGCTGCAGTTGCATTGGAACTGAACTACTCAACCGCCAGCATAGCAAAGGGAATAGCCGGGTTTAAGACCTCAGGTAACCGCCAGATGATCTACAACAGGGTAGGCTATACGGTTGTAGATGACAGCTATAACGCCAATCCGGAGTCCATGGGGGCGGCCCTGGGCGTCCTGAAGGGCATGGATGCAAAAGGTAAGAAGATAGCAGTCCTTGGTGATATGCTTGAGCTGGGCACACACTCTGAGGAGGCGCACCACACTTTAGGAAAAGTGGCAGCAAAATCCGCTGATATTGTTGTTTTGTACGGTAAAGAGAGCCATCATACAGCTGCAGGGGCTCTGGAAAGTGGTATGGATGCTGAACGTGTTTATCACTTTATGTCACAGGAGGAGTTGACTGAAAAGCTGAAAGAGATTGCAGCTGAGGGTTCGGTGATGCTCTTTAAGGGGAGCAGGGGTATGAAAAT
>CAZIVK010000132.1:0-5036 GCA_964542515.1 uncultured Oscillospiraceae bacterium
CATGTCGTATCCCCCCTAATCCCGAAGCTCTTTGCCGGTGATCTCCAGGAATACATCGTTTAGCGTGGGTAGTTCAGAGTAAATTGTTCCGAACTGTATGCCCTCTCTTTTTATATGGTCCAAAACCATCTCAAGGTTATTCTTGCCTTTGCTGGATTTTATGATGAGACTGGTGCCGTTGTACTCTGCCGAAACAACATTTGGAAGACTCTCTATGGTGGACAGCTGATCCGGTGTAAGTCCGTAGGTCTGAAGTGTTATTTTCTCACCCACTGTGATCATGGACTTGAGCTCATCCTTGGTTCCGGTTGCTATGGCTTTCCCCTTATCCACAATTAGAATACGGCTGCAGATTTGCTCCACCTCCTCCATGTAGTGGGAGGTATAAACTATTGTTGCACCCTGCCTGTTCAGCTCCAATATACCCTCAAGAATCTTGTTGCGACTCTGTGGGTCTACCGCTACGGTGGGCTCATCCAGGATAATAAGCTTTGGCTTATGAGAAATTCCGCATGCTATGTTCAGCCTTCTTAGAAGTCCACCACTTAGCTTCTTGGGATGAAACTTAGTAAAGTCCTCTAATCCCACAAACTCAATGGCCTCATCTACCAGTTGCTTCCTCTTAGCTTTATCCGGGACATAGAGTCCGCAGAAATAATCTATATTTTCATAGACCGTAAGCTCGTTATATACGGCTACATTTTGCATTACAATTCCTATATCGCGCTTGATATCGTACGACTCCGGGGTCATGGGCTTTCCAAAAAGTTCAATATCACCTTTATCATACTTGAGCAGCGCCAATATACAGTTTATTGCGGTAGTCTTTCCAGATCCATTAGGTCCCAGAAGTCCAAATATCTCACCTTCCCTAACCTCCAATGATAGGTGATCCAATGCAACAAGGTCTCCGTAACGCTTAACTAGGTTCTTCACCTGAATTACCATATATATGCCTCCTCATTTGTGATGTAACTAAAGTATACCTTACCATCTATGCCATTGTAAGTGCCTTGAATCACTATCTCTTGGTGACAAATGTAATATAAAATGGTAAAATATTGGTATGATGTACTTTAAAACTCTGGTGGACAAAATTATAATACTCATCTGCGCCCTGATTGTCTATCTCACCCAGCCTCAGCCGGACATCATCATGGTGTTAGTAGCCGTATCCTTTGGCGGATTCCTGAGCTATGTGGACAGCAAAAAGCTCAGGGCCTTTTTGGTAGCCGGCTTTATAGTGCTGTGCATTTATTTCCCTCAACTTATCTTTTTTCTGCCAATCATCGCCTACGATATGTTTTTTTACAGCTATCAAGCAGTTGGAGTAGCGGCCATAGTACCGCTGGTATACTTCTTGCAGAGTCAATCGCTTCAAACGTCGCTAACAGTCATCGCCCTCTCTGGACTCGCCGTCCTCCTCAGGTACCGCAGTAATGCATATAGTAAGCTCTATTTGGAACATATTAGTTTGAATGATGCCGCCCGTGAACTGTCCATGACCCTCACAAAACAAAACAAAACACTCATAGAAAAACAGGACTATGAACTTGGTCTCGCCACACTAAACGAGCGCAACCGTATTGCCCGGGAAATACACGACAACGTGGGTCACCTCCTCTCAAGGGCCATACTACAGATTGGGGCACTGCTCAGCACCAACACAGGCCAAGCAGTCTCTCAAAGCTTGAGACAACTTCACGAGACGCTCTCCAACGCCATGAACAGCATTAGGGACAGCGTTCACCAACTACATGCGGACTCCATCGACCTCAACACCCAGATCCTTGAACTCATAGATGCCTTCACCTTCTGTGAAGTAAAATATATATACCAAATAGACAGCCCCCTTGACAGCAAGATTAAGTACGCCTTTATGGCCGTTGTGCAGGAGGCCCTTTCAAACATCATGAGGCACTCAAATGCAACCCAGATATCACTCACAATTAGGGAACACCCAGCCTTTTACCAACTAATAATAGCCGATAACGGAAGTGTCAAAAAAATAGAACTGAATACCGTTGATGGTCTCGGCTTGAAAAACATGACCCAGAGGATAAACGCCCTCAATGGAAATATTAGTTTTATGACAAATCCGGGCTTTCAAATATTTATTTCTGTTCCAAAGGAGGGATACAAGGCATGAATGTATTAATTGTTGATGACGACCAGCTCGTAACCGCATCCCTAAAAACAATTCTTGAGTCAGATATTGACATCAACGTCACAGGTACCTGTAACAGTGGAGGTGCAGCTGTTGAGCACTACTTCCGCTTAAAACCGGATGTGTTGTTACTTGACATTAGGATGGACGGCATGACAGGAATTGAAGCCGCCGAGCAGATCACCGCTATGGATAAGGACGCAAAGATACTCTTCCTCACCACATTCTCAGATAATGAATACATAGTCAAAGCACTAAATATCGGCGCTAAGGGCTACATACTTAAGCAAAACTTTGAAAGCATTATCCCCTCAGTTAAAGCTGTCCATATGGGCCAACGCGTATTTGGAGACGAAATAATAACAAAAATCCCCGCCTTAAAGGGCAGGGATTCCGCAAAGAAGCTATCCTCATTTGATTTGAGCGATAAAGAGACTGAAATTATAACTAAGGTGGCGGAGGGCCTCTCAAATAAAGAAATTTCAGAGGCCATGTTCTTAAGTGAGGGGACCGTACGTAACTACATAAGCACCATTCTTGAAAAACTAAACCTTAGGGACAGGACACAACTTGCCATTTTTTACTACAAGCACTGAGTCCTTTACTTCTGACCAACAAACATAATGTGCTCCGAGTAGGCCAAAAACTCCTCACGCTCACATGTCTGGATGGCAATTTCAATCCAGCGCTTTAGTATGGCCGGCTCACACGCGTATATGTTGTTTTCACAGGGAGATGTTATGCTCTCCTGCCCAAGCAGGTGCAGTTTTTCCAGTCCAAAACCCTCCAGGTATGGCAGGATATCCTTTGGTGCAATAAAGCACGCCCTTGTAAAGGCGTCCCCCGTGTACGTCCTGTTGTCCAGGTAACACTGCAAATATTCCTGCTCCGCCTGGTCCATGACGCCCTGTGGATCATTTTTCATGTAGTATGTAACACCGGCGTAGAGTGAAATAAAGGACACAAATATCTTTCCACCCGGCTTGAGGAGCTTTAGTGCGGCGTTCATGGCTTGGGTGCGCTCTTTTTCATCCGTAAGGTGGTACATAGGCCCCATCAAAAGGACATAATCATATGTATCACTTATAACTTTGTCTGCATTACAAGCATCACACTGAACCGTCTTAATATCCAGGTGCAGTTCTTTTGCTTTATCCTGTGCAAACAGAACATTTGCGTCAGATAGGTCAAGGAGCGTCACATCACATCCCTTTTCAGCCAGATACAGCGAATACCTACCGGGGCCTCCTCCGATGTCCAACACCTTGGAGCCGGGTTCTATATACCTATCAATAAAATGCTTTGTAACTTCAAACTCTATTGGGTGGCGGTCCAGCCGCTCCCACTCATACTGAGCATTATTATCATAAAACTTTCTAACAATTTCTTTGTCTGACATGAGATCACCTCCTAATGGGTAATTCTTTACTATAAATCCATAATAGCACAAGGCTATGCAGTAAGCAACACCTAACTCAAAACATATATTTTATGCTTGATTACCGCGCTATTTAATGTTACAATGTGGCTATTGGCGATGACCGGAAACAAGTAGGAATGCCCCAGTAAGCATGAGCGCCTTTCAGAGAGCTGTCGGACGGTGCAAGACAGCAAGGCCAAGCATTCTGAATACATTCTGTGAGCTACGTACCAAACGGAGTGAAACTCCCAGTAGGCTACGTCGGGTGCGCCCGTTAACGCGCATGAGCATTGAAATTAATTCCACATTTTTGTGCTCTGTAAGGCTGTACGCTGTAAGGCTACAGTAAATTGAGGTGGTACCACGGATTATATATCCGTCCTCTGTCAGGCAGAACCTTCTGCTTAAACAGAGGATTTTTTGTATCTATAAATAAGTTTATTTTGGAGGAATTATGGCTATTACAGATTTTCTTGAAAAGAATGCAAAACTCTACCCAAATGATGTAAGTTTAGTTGAAATCAATCCTGAAAATCAGCCCGACCACGCAGTCACTTGGAGGGAATACAATCTTATTGAATCTGGCACATCAGGAAGGTACCGCCGTGAAATGACCTGGAAGGAATTTGACATTAAGGCTAACCGTTTTGCAAACCTTTTGCTCACCCGCGGCATAAAAAAGGGTGACAAAGTAGCAATCCTCCTTATGAACTGCCTCGAGTGGCTTCCCATCTACTTCGGCATACTTAAAACCGGAGCCATTGCCGTACCCATGAACTACCGCTACACTGCGGAGGAAATCAGGTACTGCCTTGCTCTTTCAGACTCCAACACTCTAATCTTTGGCCCTGAATTCATTGGCCGCATTGAGCAAGTATTTGATAAGCTTACTGACATCAAAACATTCTTCTATGTAGGTGATGACACCCCCTCTTTCTCAGACAATTATGACGAGCTAGTGACCTATTGCTCATCAATTGCACCAGCAATAGAACTGTGCGATGACGCTGACGCCGCCATATACTTCTCCTCCGGCACCACAGGCTTTCCAAAAGCTATCCTACATACCCACTCTGCACTTATATCATCATGTCTTACTGAGCAGAACCACCACTCCCAAACCCGCGATGATGTGTTCCTCTGCATCCCTCCCCTCTACCACACCGGCGCAAAAATGCACTGGTTTGGTAGCCTGCTTTCAGGCAGCAGAGCCGTCATCCTGCGTGGTGTAAAGCCCGAGTGGATTCTTCAAGCCGTGTCTGAGGAAAAAGCCACCATAGTATGGCTACTCGTCCCATGGGCCCAGGATATCCTTGACGCCATAGACAGCGGAAACATTAAACTGGAAGACTACCGCCTACCCCAGTGGCGCCTCATGCACATTGGTGCACAGCCCGTACCACCAAGTCTCATACGCAGGTGGAAAGCTATTTTCCCTCACCACCAATA
>CAZIVK010000133.1:0-4991 GCA_964542515.1 uncultured Oscillospiraceae bacterium
TACCATATGATTGACGTAAACACGATACATTTGTTATACTGTTCATAGTAAAAACAAAACGTCAGGAGGGAATCAAAATGTGCGGACGCTACTACATTGAGGATGAACACGATATATTCGAAATGCGGGAAATAATCAAAGAAGTACAGGACAAACTCTACGGCAACGGTACTGAGGCAAACCTCAAGACCGGTGAAATATTCCCAACCAACACAGTGCCCATAATAAGCAACCGGGGTGCGGAAGCCATGCAGTGGGGGTTCCCCAAATGGGATAACAAGGGCGTAGTTATTAATGCACGCGCGGAAACAGCCCATGAAAAGAACATGTTTAGATCCTCACTTATGCAACGGCGTTGTGCCGTCCCCACCACCGGTTTCTTTGAATGGCGGGATGAGGGCGGTCCAAGAAAGGTGAAGTACCTCTTTAGAGGATATGACGGCCCCATGCTCTATCTGGCGGCCATCTATAATATGTATGAAAAGCATGACTCGTTACTTCCGCACTTCTGCATTCTCACCGCAGACGCAAATGAATCCATGTCCCCATACCACAACAGGATGCCCGTCCTACTCCGGAAAGACGAACTGGACCGGTGGATAAATGACGGCACCACAGCAGACGATTTCCTCAGAAGAGAACAGTTACCCCTAACAGCATCACAATACAAATAAAGGGAGGCATATCCTTGACCATTAAAGAAGTCAGTAAAAAATACGGTCTATCCCACGACACCCTCCGCTACTATGAAAAAATAGGACTGATCCCCAGAGTCAACAGAAACGCAAGTGGTATAAGAGACTATACAGAAGACGACTGCAGATGGGTAGAATTCGCCAAATGCATGCGCAGTGCTGGCCTGGAAATCAAAACGCTCATTGAGTACCTGGCACTCTTCCAAGAGGGGGACTCCACTCTTTTTGAAAGAAAAGACCTCCTCACACAACAAAGAGAACAGTTGGCAGATAAAATAGCTGAGATGCAGCTCACCCTCCAGCGTCTAGATGGCAAAATCAAAAACTACGATAAAGTAATCCTCACAAAGGAAAGAGAACTAAAAATAGCAAGATAACAGAATGGAAGGATGAACAAATTGGCACAAATTAAACTAGGGCAAACAGACATAGTGGTAGAGCAAAACGCCTTTGGAGCACTACCCATTCAAAGAATATCCACAGATCACGCAGTAAACCTCCTAAGAAAAGCATACGACGGAGGGATGACCTTCTACGATACCGCCCGCGGCTACACAGACAGTGAAGAAAAGCTCGGAATAGCATTTAATGGCATGCGGGACAAAATAATCATTGCTACCAAAACCCCATCCACCACAGTGGAAGGTTTTTGGAAAGACTTGGAGACCAGCCTGCGCCTCCTCCAAACAGATTACATAGACATCTACCAATTCCACAACCCTGCCTTCTGTCCCAAACCCGGTGACGATAGCGGTATATACGACGCCATGTTAGAAGCAAAACGCCAAGGTAAAATCCGTTACATAGGCATAACAAACCACCGCTTAGCAGTTGCGGAAGAAGCTATAGAATCCGGACTATATGACACATTACAATTCCCATTCAGCTACCTAAGCACAGATGAAGAACTGAGGATATCAGAAAAATGCGCAGAAAAAGGCATGGGACTCATAGCCATGAAGGCACTGTCCGGTGGCCTTATAACACACTCCGCCGCCGCATGCGCATGGATCACAAGATATAAACATGTACTACCCATCTGGGGCATACAGCACGAGTGGGAGCTGGATGAATTCCTAAGTCATATAAAAAATCCACCGGTACTGGATGACAGCATGCTAGAAATAATAGAAGTAGATAAAAAAGAGCTACAAGGCAACTTCTGCCGCGGGTGTGGCTACTGCATGCCCTGCCCTGAAGGCATTGTAATCAGCATGTGCGCCAGAGCCTCCCTTCTTATGAGGCGCGCTCCATCAGATATGATCCTCTCAGACCAAGGCAAAAAAATGATGGAAAAGATAGAGGATTGCACAGAATGCGGCTCATGCGCCGCCCAATGCCCCTACGACCTAGACACACCGGCACTCCTAAAAAGAAACTACCAAGACTTCAAAGAAGTCCTGGCAGGCAAACCGCTATAAAGACACAACCTAAATCAACGCAAATGACTTGAGTGTGTAAATACCAAGGAATATTGTAAACATGGACAAGAAGGTTGAAACCAAAATAATGTCAGCAGTAAGTGCATGATCAGAATGCATCTCTTTGGACATTACAAAGCACGAAATTGCAGACGGAGCAGAGAACAGTATAAACATACCACCCAGCTCATATCCTCTGAACCCGACAGCTGCAGCTAGTGCTACAACTACAACCGGTATAATAACAAGCTTACACAGCACAGCCACCATAGTATACTTTATATTGTCCCTGACATTCTTAAAATTCAGTTGAGCTCCCAATGTCAGTAGGGCAAGTGGGGTAGCCATGATGGCTACACTTGTAACAGACTTCTCCAGAAAACTCGGCAAAGAAAGAGAAAAGAGATGCATGAGCATTGCAATAACAGATGCAATAACCAAAGGATTTGTAGCAACACCCTTTACCGTGGATAAAAACTTGGAACCACCTGCTTGCAAATCATCATCAAAATGTGAGAGTAATACAACCGCCATAACATTGAAGGCCGGTATACTCACTGGTATAAGTGCTGTAACGGTATGTACATTGCCTGCTCCAAACATATTAATGGCAAGGGGAAGGCCTAACAGCAAAAAATTGCTTCTAAAGCCTCCATGTATTATTGCAGAAGCCCGTTTCCGGTCCTTAACAAATCTAGGAATAACAAGACAAAGCAATACTAACGAGCCTATAATAGCAGCAAGAGCAAAACCCATCAACTTCACATCAAATAATTCCTCAAAATCAGATGTGTAAATGTTGTTAAATATCAACACCGGTAGAGCAACCCTAAAATTCATTTTAACCGCAACATCAACAAAGTGGTCATCCACCAGTTTGATCCTCTTAAGAAAATACCCCAGACCTATCACCAAAAACACCGGCATGACCACATTAAAACTAAACAGCAAATTCTCCATAAAAGATAACCCTTCCCCCAGCACAAAGCGCCCTATTGGGCGCTTTGTGTATTCTTGATATGCATACGCAGTTTATCAAAGCTTTCTTCACTTAAAACGTGCTCTATACGGCAGGCATCCTCAGCAGCCACTTCCTTATCAACACCAAGTAGTACAAAGAAATCTGTGAGCATTTTGTGGCGTTCATAGACGCTTTCTGCAATTTCTCTACCTTTGTCTGTGAGGAGTATTTGGCCGCCCTGTTTTATGGTGATGCAGCCTTCATCCCTAAGTAGCCCTGTAGCTCTGCTTACACTTGGTTTTGTAAAGTTCATTTCGTTAGCTATATCAATGGAGCGGACAAACCCGGTCCTGTTATGCAATACCAATATTGTTTCGAGATAGTTCTCGGCAGATTCTTGGATCTTCATTATTTGTCCTCCAATCAAGTTTTCCGTAACTAATGCTACCATTACTATCATAACAGGAAATTATTTATAATGCAATTCTATTTATCTCAGCAATCTCCCTATTGACAAATTAAGTTAGCAATAGTAAACTATAGTTAGACGAAGCTAACCAGACCATAAGGAGGAAACATCATGGCAACCTTCATAATAGGCACCATAGTCATAGGACTTATGATATTTGCAGCATACAGAACCATCAAAACTAACAAAGCCAGCGGATGCTCCAGCTGCTCCGGCTGCGCTTACTCATCCCAATGTAGCACAGTAAAAGTACCTGTAGAAAAGCACTAATCCAACCACTTCACACCATAAGTTAAATACACAACACATTAAAGAAGTTGCTTAGACCCATTACTGGTCGAAGCAACTTCTTTTAGATAGAGGACTATAAATTATCAGGGCCAGATAGCATCTCGCTTGAGAGGGAGTAGTTCGTCAAGAGCGATTTTTATATAGTCGTTCCATAGTTCAAAGTAGTGTGTGTATCCCTCAGCCTCAATGTATGTAGAGTCGTACCCTAACTCTTTCATGATAGTAGCATCTTTTTTAACGCGTTCTCCTATGCTACCTTCTTTGCTGCCAGCAATGAAATAGTATTTTGGTAGCTCAACACCGCTTTCTACTGCACGCTTTGCCATAGTGTAAATGTCGAATCGAGAACCATCAAAGTCTTCTGCTTTGCCAAAGGTAGAGGTGTACAGTTTGAAGTTAAACATATTGCCCGCAAGCGAACTTCTCATCATTTCACTGTCAAGACTCAGTCCAATACCTCCGGACATGTCCACACATGCCGAGTAAAGATCGGGCCGCTTGATTGCTGCGCCCAGGGCAACGTTACCACCCATGGCATAGCCCATTATAAAGTTGTCCTCGCGCTCTGGGGAAGATGCAAAAAGTGTTTGCATAAGTACAGGAAGCTCTTCGGTGAGGAAAGTAGAGTACTCTACACCATACTCAGTATCAACACCAAAACTGTTCATGATTGAAGGAGTTACGAGCATAACTTTGTTGCGCTGTGCAAAAAGCTCGGCGTTAGTATAGCGATAAGTAAGAGTATCACCATCTCCGCCACCATGTATAAGGTACACGGTTTGAAACTTCATCCCGCGCTCATAATGTGGAATTGGTTTTTGTCCTGGCATGACATGATGACGCATTTCCTTCGACTGGTCGTAGTAGCTGAAGCCATCAGTAGGGTAAACAACCGTTATATCCATATATCCACCAACTGCCTGACTTCTGTAGTTAAAACGTAACGTTCCCATTTATAAAACCTCCCTGAGCTGTTTAGTTATATATTAATTATAGTATTACTTTGTCTGTAAAAAAAGAGCAAATTACTACGTATCTATGTAAATAACTATGTTTGCTTGCACGAAACATATTCGGTGTAGTATTATTAACTTAGCGTCTAGAGGGGGAATATAAATGACTAGATTACGAAAGTTAACACAACACAGGCGAAG
>CAZIVK010000134.1:0-4962 GCA_964542515.1 uncultured Oscillospiraceae bacterium
ATTTTCAGATAAATGAGGGATTTTATTGATGCACTCCCCTGTTGCAGGATTGATTACATTAAAAGTTTTCATAATAGTTGTTCTCCTTTTAGCTCATTTACTCAAACTGTTTTGAGGTATGTTACATCCTCTTCCAGGGATGTAAAGATATCTCCTGTGTAGCCATATTCCCGTTCAACAATATACGCTTTTGTCCCCTGGGCGTCTGCTACCCTTTTAAGTTCCGGTACATTGATGATACCTTCACCCATCTTGCAGTTAATCTTTCTGTGCTCCTCAAACCGAGCAATCTGCTCCGGTGTAAAGATTGGCTTTCCGTCAGGTCCTCTCTTTACATTTGCAAATAGTTTACCAAAACCCTCATCCGGCCCCAAAATACGGGATGTCTCCTTCACATGGATAAGTTCAAAGCGCCCCGGAAAGCGGGATATAAATTCTGCTGCGTTAACGCCCGCACGCCATGCCCATGCGGCGTCCAGTTCAAATGTGACGTACTTTGGATCTGTGTTATTTATAAGGATATCAATGACTGTTTCACCGTCGTGTACATCGAAGTCACTGTTATGGTTGTGGTATCCGTACATCATACCGCTGGAGACAGTCTGCTTTCCTTTTTCATTTAGACTCTCTGCTGCCCGGTAAGCCTCATCCCTTGAGCCCACTCTAAGCCCAGGACAGACCACATATTTGCATCCGGTCTCCGGCAGGTATTCCAACTGGGCCTCAGTCTTATCCATATCTACGTGGGCGCCAATTACGACCATTCCCAGTGATGCAAGATAATTCCTAAGCTCGGCCGCAGAGTAACCCCCGTATATCTCATTAAACAATTCCAGCCCAGAATAACCGGCCTTAGATATCTTCTCTAAGCTTCCATTGAAATCTGCCAGTAACTCCCGCGAGAACGATGCTGTCTGAACATATATTTCCTTCAAGAATAATTACCTCCTGATTAATGTATAGGGCTGCCTGCAGGCAGCCCTATACTACTTTGGATTTAGCTATTTTGCTGCGCAAGCAGTTGATCTACGCGCTTTATAACCTCAAAGCACATATGTGAGTTGTGGAAAGGACACTTTCCCGAGTTTAGTTTATCAAATCCGTGACTTCCATCAACAATATGCCAGCCTGTCTCGTCCACCACAACATTGTTGAACCAGTCACCGTTCTTCTTGTCTACAAAGTACTCCTCTATAAATGCGAGCTGTCTGTTACAGGCGTCCAAGAAGGCCTCGTCCTGGGTTAGTTGGTAACCACATATCATGGCGGTTACGGCCTCAGCCTGCGCCCACCAGACATGGCTCTTCTCCGGGCCCGGAACAAATTCATTAGTTTCTGCGTTTAGGGTGCCTCCGTTAAATAGGCTGCCATAGCTGTCAAAGTCCTTTTCAAGTACCTTACGGAGCACTTTTATGGAGACCTCCTTAGCTTTCTTCAGCAGTTCCTCATCTCCGGTCAGTTCTGCAATATCCATAGCAAGGTAGCTGATTTCACAGTCATGTCCAAAGCTCTGGTGGCCACCTGCACGGTTTCCGTCCATATCCATGAAGCCCTTGAAGCAATTATGTTCTGTATCAAACAGCGTTCCTGTTACAAACTCTGCAAATTCACGGAGTGCTTTTCCAACATCTGGATCACCTGTTGCACGGTAGAGCTGCTCATAAGCCTGGCACAAGTGGTGCTGGAACATGAGACCATCAGGCATACGCCTTCCGCCAAATTTCATTTCAGCTGGTCTGGTCAAATCACGGGTAAGGGCATTCTTGTACATAGCAGGGCCAATTTTATACTTTTCTTCCATGATACGAAAAGACTCCATAGCGACGCGGTATGCCTCTAGGTTCTTGGTAGCATGGTAGTAAGCTGCGGCCGCCATGACAAGGAAGGACTCACCATAAGTCGGCTTATTGTCATCAAGGACATCACCTATATAACTGACAGTACTAAAAGCCCCGCCATTTTCACTGTCATAGAAGTGTGACATCATGTATTCAAAAGCACGCTTGGCCCGATCAAGATAAATCTCATCACCAAACATCATGTAGGCATTTGAATATGCGTAGACCATACGTCCGGTGAGAACGAGAGCCCGCGGCTCATCCTCAATAATCTCCATATCCTGTGTGATACGTCCGTAAAAACCACCATTTTCATGGTCCAGGATGTAGTCACTGATCCAAAAAGGGAAAATATTTTCCTTTGCGTTCCTAAGTGCCCTATCCTTAAGATTGAGCAGTTTATCATCTACCTTATTCAAATTCAATCGTCTTTCCAGAAGCAGCGGATCTGTATATGGCGTCAAGGATCTTAGTGACAACAAATGCTTGCTCCGGCTTTACGAAGAGCTCACCACGTCCCATGAGCGCATTTACCCAGTGGGTTGCTTCACTGTCATTAGGATCCATAACCTGATTTCTTGGGTGTACACGGCCAAACATAGAGACTGTCTCAACATTTGTTACCGTCTGCTTGCCTAGAATTACTTGGTTTAGGCGGACACCTTCCCTTCCGGTGTCGATGCCACCCTTTGTACCGCAGAGGGTTACCATACCACTATTGTCCAGTATGTTTAGTGCCCAGGAGGCCTTAACATTTATAAGAGCACCATTTTTCATGGTTACAAAACCAAATGCAGCGTCTTCAACTTCGTACTTCTCAGGGTTCCAAACTCCCATTGTGTTTCCCTGCTCATCAGGTCCAAGGAACTTCCCGAGCTTTTCAAATGTCACACCGGTGACACTTCTTGGCTCGTAGTTGCCCATCATCCACAGGGTCAAATCCAATGCATGTGTTGCAATATCAATCAGCGGGCCTCCACCTTGTTTTTCCTTATCTGTGAAAACACCCCAGGTTGGAACTCCACGGCGACGGAGAGCTTTGGCTTCAGCGTAGTAGATGTCACCTAAATATCCTGCATCACAATACCGTTTCATAGTGTAATGGTTGTCCATAAAGCGGTATTGATAACCAACTGTGAAGAGTTTGCCGGTACGCTTTGCAGTGTCCATCATCTTCTGGGCGTCAGCAATGTTTGCTGCCATAGGTTTTTCACAGATGACATGCTTTCCTGCTTCCAGAGCGGCACAGGTAATTTCACAGTGTGATACGTTTGGAGTAAGTACATGTACAGCGTCAATACTCTTGTCCTCAAGCAGAAGGCGGTAATCTGTGTACACCTTTGCTCCGACTACACCATAATCCGCGGCTCCCTTTTCGGCACGTTCTACGATCAGGTCGCAAAATGCCACGAGCTCAACGTCCTCCTGCTTGGCCATGGAGGGCATATGTTTGTCATTTGAAATACCCCCGCAACCAATGATCCCTATTTTTAACTTTGCCATTTAATATATCTCCTTTTTAGTTTATTTTACCAAAACAGCCTTTATATCCACCGGTTTGCGTCCAAAGAAAAATGCGGCGATAGGTGTCACTATTACTTCATCCCCGGCAAACTTAAACTCAAACACACGCTCGGTGGTGGTCTCTACCATTCTAAGCGCCAGGCGGAAAACATCTTTAGATATCCATGCTCCACTTACGAGTGCAATAGTTGATGCTCCTTTGCCAATGATGTTGTGACTTCTGGAACCATCCAGCGATATTTCAACGCTGTGGCTGACCCCGTCCTGAACATAATCCATCCGTCCTGTGTAGCTGCTAAAGCTCAGTGTGAACTCCTCAATGGTTGGTGCTTTACCGCCACCCATCATAAAGCTCATAGAATCACCAAGAGTAAAGGCACCTTCAGTGACCTTAAATTTCTTGCCGTTAATAAGCGGAACTGTAGGGGCAAATGGGGCAAATACAGGATTTGGCAGAGCAAGACGTCCCATACGGTTTTTAAGGCGGTCAGAAGCTTCAAGATCCTCAGGCAATACCTTGTCTGAAGAGATCTCCTGAAGGAACTCCCACATAATATCAAGTACCATTTGTGGTGCTAAGCCACCTGTTGAGCCAGCAGCATTTTCAGTGATAGCTATAAGCATATCTTTATCCGGTACAACAATTGAGAACTGTCCCATTGCTCCGTCTGCACGGTAAACACCCTCTGGGCGACACATCCAAATTTGATAGCCATAGCCAACAAAGTTGTCCTTTGCAGGGGGGTTGACAAGCTCTTCAGTAGCAGATTCATTCTGCAGAGTTGTTGCTCTCTTGACGTAGTCCTCTGCAAGAATCCTTTCACCGTTCCATACACCGCCGTCAGCGTACAGTTTCATAAGGCGCAGGTTGTCTTCAGTTGTTGCGAGCAGTCCACCTCCACCAATTTCCATACCATCAGGCATGTACATCCAGCGGAGGTTTGAAGCATCTATGCCAATCTTATCAAACAGGCGGGGTTTTAGATAATCATGCAGACCAAGCCCGGTTCTCTTCCGGACAATTGCTCCGAGGAGGGTTGAACCGGTGCTGTTGTACATATATGCAGTTCCGGGCTCATGCACGACGGGTGTAGCAAGAAAGTCACGGATCCAGTTAGCGGAGGGGCGGGACATGTCAACCATTCCACATGCCATACAGAGCACATGGTGAACAGTGAGTTTTTCGAGATTCTCAGAGGGATTTTCAGGGGCATCCTCAGGGAAGATATCAATAATCCGCTCATCAAGCTTTACGATTCCTTCGGTATATGCAATACCGACCGCTGTAGCTGCATAGGTTTTTGTGTGGGACTGAAGGCCGTGACGGATACCGGGAGCATAAGGACTCCACCAGCCCTCCGCACAAACCTTACCATGCCTCATGATCATCAAGCCATGGGGTTCAGTAACACCGCTCTCCAGTTTGTCCAAAAGGCTCTCTATGGCTTTGCTAGGAATTCCAACGGTTTCAGGCGCAACGCGCTCAAACTCAATTCTTTTCATTGTGATTTCTCTCCTTTAATACATTTTCTATAATATATTCAGCATACAATAAAGCGTAAAACGTGTCAATCGTTTTCATATGGTTCTGTTTAAAAAA
>CAZIVK010000135.1:0-4960 GCA_964542515.1 uncultured Oscillospiraceae bacterium
TAGGATTACACCGGTGTAGTAGTATCTGAGGATGTCGATATAGGATTTGCCATCAAGGGCTAAAGCCTGTGCGCCATATTGACTCATCCCAACACCGTGACCATAGCCTGAGGTGTTGAACACGATTTGATCACCGCTGACACGTATAGAAAAGTTTGCTGAGGCAAGATTGTAAAGGAACCTCATAGAAGTTCCGGTGACGCTTATGCCACCAACCTTAATACTCTTTACACTCTGTAAATATGGGACCTCACTTCCCCATACATCCACTGCCCTTTCTGTATACTCGGCAGACGCAGCATGAAAAACAGCAACTATGGGCTCACCCTCATATGTCATGATCTCACCTGACGTGCTCTCCACCGCCTCCTCAACCTTTTTTACATAGTTCTTTCCTAGGTCGCTCCACTCAGCCGCAACCTCATCCCAGTTCCGGTAAGCTTTACAGTGGCCAGGATCGCTACAGACATCTGCATCGGCGTGGACTCCGTTACCCCTTTCCGCCTCCTGCATTCTATTATATGTATGCGTACGTGCAGCTACAACTTGTGCCTTAAGTGCCTCAAGGGGGAAGCTTGGGGGCATTTCCGCAGCCAGTACACCAAGTAGATACACATCCATACGGATTTTATACACTTTACCATCTATGTCCACCCTAACTGTCACATCCTGGTCATCCAAGTATTTAATGTTTGGATTTATCGGTGCTACTGCCTCCACGGCGTTAGTGGGATCAGTTGTTGGTGTTGGCGCGGAGGACGATACGGGATCCCATACATGACCGGGCGGTAAATTTACTTCCCTATCCTTTAGAGTGAGAATCGGTAAGAGGAAAACAAAGAGTGTCAATGCAACTGTTAACATTAAAAGTTTTTTCATTTATTTCTCCTTTTTGCAAGACTGTCTTCCTTAACTTTCACAACGCAAATTTATTTCCTAGAGTATTCTGGCTATTTTTGAATATTCTATTGACATAACAGTGCTTTTGTAATATGATAAAAAAATACCAGTTTACCAATTATGAATGAAGGAGAACCAAATCATGCAAATACGTGACGACGTCTTGTCCGGCTATGTGAAAAGTTTATGCGCCGACATCCGTGATAATTACACCATTGATCCCCGCTATTTCGACAATCAGAATGTAAAACGCGGTCTACGGAACTCAGATGGTTCCGGAGTAATTGCGGGCATAACCCAGATAGGCAGTGTTCGCGGATATGTCATGGAGGACGGTGCTCCTATTCCCATTGATGGAAAGCTTATATACCGCGGGATAGACGTGGAAGATATAATCGAGGCCCATGCCAGTAACCGCACTTTTGGTTATGAGGAGGTTGCATACCTACTCCTGCTCGGAAAGCTGCCAAACAACCAACAGTTGAATTGGTTTGATGAGGTGCTGTCAGCAGCACGCACACTTCCCGCCAACTTCACTGAGGACATGATAATAAAGGCACCAAGCTCCAATATAATGAACAAACTGGCCCGCGGCGTTTTGGCTCTCTACTCATATGACCCCCACCCGGATGACACATCCCTAGAAAACGTGCTGCGCCAGTCCATTGAGCTGATAGGCAGATTTCCTGTCATTGTTGCTGACTCATTTGCTGTTAAGCGCAGATATTTCGACGGTGAATCACTATATATGCACATTCCTCAGGAGCATCTCTCCGTTGCAGAAAACTTTCTACATATGCTGAGACGTGATAACTCCTACACCGAGGATGAAGCACGGCTTTTGGACCTCATGCTGATCATGCACGCAGAGCATGGCGGGGGAAACAACTCCACCTTTGCCTGCAGAGTTCTCTCCTCCTCCGGTACAGATACCTATTCCGCAATTGCCGGGGCCATCGGCTCCCTCAAAGGTCCAAAGCACGGCGGAGCAAATGCCAAGGTTATGGAGATGTACTACAACATCTCAGCAAACGTCAGAAACCATGACGATGACGATGAAATAGCTGCCTATCTAAAAAAGATAATTTCCGGAGAGGCAAACGACCGCACCGGTCTTGTTTATGGCATGGGCCACGCAGTCTATACCATCACAGACCCACGTGCAGTTCTTTTAAAAAAGTATGCATGCAAGCTGGCCGAGGAGAAGGGCTGCCTAGACGAGTTTCTCCTGATGGAAGCCGTTGAACGCCTGACCCCCCAAATATTTGCTGAGGTCAAGGGCAACAACAAGAAAATCTGTGCCAATGTGGATATGTACTCAGGTCTGGTCTACAAAATGCTTGGAATTCCTGAGGATCTCTACACCCCGCTTTTTGCAATTGCAAGAATTGCCGGCTGGTGTGCCCACAGGATTGAGGAGATAGTGTCCGGTGGCCGCATAATCCGCCCCGCATACAGAAACCTCCCAGCAAATGTCCCCTACATCCCGCCTTTAGAGAGGTAAAATGTATCTTAATCGCCACATATCCCCATGCCGGTTTTATAACTGGTGTGGGGATTTATTATCTGTTATAATGTCATTAGGTTGACGGAAAGTACAAAGAAAAAGGTGATTTGAATGAACTGGTTGGATGTATCGATAGAGACAAGTACTGAAGAAATAGATACAGTGTGCGCAAAAATAATTGCTCTCGGTATAGAGGGCATGCAGATTGAGGACTTTGACGATTTTACGGATTTCCTCGAAAACAATAAACAATACTGGGACTACGTTGACGATGACCTCTATGAGAGTAAAAAGGGCCCCACGCGTGTGAAAGTTTATCTTTCAGACAACCCCTCAGGCAGGGAGACTCTTGCACTACTGCGTACAGTGATGGAGGGACGGAAAATTGATGTATCTCAAATACATTCGGAAGACTGGGAGACCTCCTGGAAACAGTACTATAAACCTACTCCTATTGGTGACAAGCTGCTGATTGTACCCGAGTGGGAGGATATCCCTACAACAGACCGTGCCGTATTCCTAAACAATCCCGGCATGTCCTTTGGCACCGGAACCCACGCCTCAACCCGCCTCGCCCTAGAAGCACTTGAAAAATATATCTCAGTTGACGATATACTACTGGATTTGGGCTGTGGCTCCGGAATTCTGTCCATCTGCGGACTATTGATGGGAGCCACCTATGCAGACGCGGTGGATATAGACCCAAATGCAGCTGAGGTGACAGTTAAAAATGCTGAACTCAACGGCATAGGGCCGGACCGCTGCAACGCAATAGCTGGTGATGTACTGAGTAACTCACTACTCCTAAAAGAATTGGGTGACAGACAATACAACATCGTCCTTGCAAATATTATAGCGGATGTGATAGTACTGCTACCCGGAGTAGTAAAGGAAGCTCTCCCCGGCGGTGGCCTATTTATATCATCCGGAATTATTGAACCCCGTCTGGAAGATGTTCTGTCCACACTTGAAAGCTCCGGATTTAACATTATTGAAGTCAACACTTCTGACGGCTGGGCTGCGGTTGTAGCATCAATTTGATAAAAATATAACAAATAAGTTCTAGTTTTTTTGAATTTCCAAAAAATTGTGTACCAAAACTGCAAAAAATGTTGTATAATGTTTGTTGCTGAATATTCTTACTATATTAATAGAGGTGAACCAAATGGCACTAACCTTTCCCGGAGGTGTCCACCCAGATGACAAAAAGGATGCTACCCGCAAAAAGGCGTTGGAAGTAATTTCTGCTCCAGCTACAGTTGTTATCCCAATGTCTATGCACATCGGCGGGCCATGTCAGCCCATAGTCCAAAAGGGTGATCTTGTCAAGATGGGACAAAAGATTGGCGACAGCAGCTCCCCCGTCTCTGCTCCAATTCATTCCTCGGTCTCAGGCACAGTCAAAGCTGTAGAACCACATATGCACCCCAACGGTACAAAAGTCATGTCTGTCATAATTGAAAATGATTTTCAGGACACCCCTGATGAATCAATTACCCCACGGGGCTCCGTGGAATCCCTATCCTCCGAAGATCTCATGGCAATTGTACGTGAGGCAGGAATTGTAGGACTTGGTGGAGCAGGTTTCCCAACTCAGGTGAAGCTCTCCTCAGGTATCGGAAAAGTTGATACACTCATTATAAACTGCTGTGAGTGTGAACCTTACATCACTTCAGGACTCCGCGGACTCCTTGAAAACCCTGAGGGAGTAGTTGGTGGTATCCACATCATAATGAAAATCCTTAAATTGGACTCAGCTGTTATTGCCATTGAGGATAACAAGTTTGAAGCTGTTAAGGTTCTTGAGAGGACACTTCCCCAGAAATCCTCACCCATTCAAATCAAGGTTGTTAAGACCAAATACCCACAGGGCGGTGAAAAGCAACTCATCTACTCCATCACCCGCAAGCGTGTACCACCCGGTCAGCTTCCGGCAGCAGTGGGTTGTGCGGTCTTTAATCCTGACACCTGTGCAGCCATACATGACGCAGTTACATCGGGTATGCCACTAATTACCCGCGCTGTCACCGTATCTGGCTCAGCTGTTGCAAACCCCAAAAATCTCACCTGTCGCATAGGAACAATGTTCTCTGACCTTGTCATAGCCGCAGGCGGTTACAAAGAGGATCCTTACAAACTCATAATGGGCGGACCCATGATGGGCTCAGCACTCCCCCACGGCGACATCCCTGTTATCAAAACCACCAATGCCCTTCTCGCCTTTTCTCGTGATGAGGACAAGTTTTCGGATGACCCCACCTGCATACGTTGCGGCCGCTGTGTGTCTGTCTGCCCCATGAACTTGATGCCTCTCTACATGTACATGTACTATAAAAGTGAGCAGTTCACTGAACTTGAAAAGATGAATATCACCGACTGCATCGAGTGCGGATGCTGTTCTTACATATGCCCCGGTAGGCTTCATCTGTCACAATCTTTCAAGGTCAGCAAGGTACGTCTCAGCGCCTACAACAGAAAAAACGCCTCAAGAAAGGGGAGTAAATAAATGTCCACAGATAAACAACTTATTGTATCCTCCTCTCCACACGGCGG
>CAZIVK010000136.1:0-4960 GCA_964542515.1 uncultured Oscillospiraceae bacterium
ATTAAATTTGGTGTCATGTCCATTTCATAAACAATTTATAAACTTTTAGTTTGTTAGGTAAATAACGGAACATTTTCCTTTTTTTATCATCTAACTAAAATGTAACTTATTGTAATTTGAAAATACTGCCTTATGAGTATATACTTAAGCGAAGGCAAATATTGACAGGAGGGTACCCAATGACAGAGATGAAAGAGAGCGTCCGCGAGGATTCACTGGCAAAGCTTGCGGAAGAAAAGAGAAAAACTGCTTCTAAGAAAAGGCGCCGCAAGAGGATAATAAAGTGGATCGTGTGGTCCATAGTTATCTTGGCGGTTTTGGCAGCAGGTACATATGGAGTGTACAACTTGTTTTTTGTTGAGGAAGTTATACCGGATCAGACCACTATGTCGTATAGGGGGCCATTTGCATCCGCTATTTCGGGATATGGTCAGGTAAAAGCCAACAAGACAGAGTCCATCACCGTAAAGGCGCGTGGTGAACTCCTTGAGTTGTTTGTTCAGGAGGGCGGCACTGTTATGGAGGGGGATCCTCTCTTTAGGGTGGATGACAGCCTTGTCCGTGACCAGATTACTACGGTACAGGAGGACATTGCCGCTATAAATGAGAGCCTTTCCGACATTTACGAAAAGATTAACAACCTAAAGGTCTATGCGCCGTTCTCAGGAAAGCTTATGGATGTAAAGCTTGCCAAGGGGGACATGGTGTCTGAGGGCTCTGCTCTTGCAACCCTGGTAGATGACTCAAAAATGCGCCTGAAGCTATACTTCAGCTACGGATATGAAAACGACATCAAGGTGGGACAGTCAGCACAGGTATCCATCCCCTCTAGTATGTCAGTTCTGAGTGGTAAAGTTGAAAAAATTGAGAAGGTTCGTAGGGTCACTGAGGAGGGAACTATCCTATTTGCAGTTGAAATAGTTCTTAGCAACCCGGGTGCACTGACAGAGGGCATGAACGCAACTGCCACACTCACATCCCCTACAGGTATAAGCGTAACACCGTCGGAAGCGGGTGCATTGGCTTATTACCGCTCCGAAACCATCACTGCAGGAGCCTCCGGTAAGGTTATTGAAATTAATATGTTGGACTACAATGACTGCAAGTCCGGCGCACTCCTATGTGCAATGGAGGGTGAATCCTATAACAATCAGATAGATTCAATAAATAATCAAATAGCCCTTAAGCAGGAGGAACTTGACGGCCTCAACTCTCAGTTGGACGCATTTAATGCAGTGGCTACCATGTCTGGAACGGTCATGGGCATTGGCGCTCAACCCGGGAAAATGCTTGAGGCTGGAGAATCAGTCCTATCAATATCGGATACATCGTCAATGACCGTTGAAATTGATGTTGACGAGAGGAACATATATAACCTGGCTGTTGGCATGTCCGCTGAACTCAGACAGGACACCATGGAGGGCGCAACCTTCTTCTATGGCACCGTCCGCTCTGTGAGCATGGAGGGCAAGTATGACTACGGCTACGCCACATACCCGGCAATCATATCGGTAGAAGGCGGAGAAGGCCTGTACTCCGGAAGCAGCATCTACTATAATATTGTTGTCAGTTCCAAGGACGACTGCGTTCTTCTCCCAATCCAAGCTGTTAAGTACACAGAGGATGGAACCTGCGTGTTTGTAAAGGCTGAGGAAGCTCCGGAAGGTGCTACAGAACTGGCTGAAGGTGTTGTACCAGCCGGTTATTACGCAGTGCCTGTTGTTACAGGTGTAGGTGATACGAGTGTCATAGAAATTATTGAAGGCATAGCTGATGGAGTTGAGGTATTCCTACAGCCCGGAGTAGTGGACCCCAACCCCGGCATGTACTACTAAGGATGTGGCTATGGAACATTTCATATACTTAAATAACGCGTATAAAATCTATGGTGAAGGCCTGGAAAGTGAAGTGCGCGCACTAAACGGCGTCAACCTCACAGTTGACCGGGGTGAGTTTGTAGCAATTGTGGGCTCATCAGGGTCCGGTAAGTCCACTATGATGAACATTCTTGGATGTCTTGACATACCTACCTACGGAGACTACATAATGGATGGGGAACTTGTAAGTGAGTTGACAGACCAGGAGTTAAGCCAAATAAGGAACAGGGAGATTGGCTTTATTTTTCAGGGCTTTAACCTTATCCCGGCGCTCACCGCTATAGAGAACGTTGAGTTACCGCTTGTATATTCGGGCAAACGGTCTGAACGTAAGAAGCTGGCTGCGGAGGCCCTTGAGCGCGTAGGGCTTACAAACCGTGCCGGACATAAACCTGCTGAGATGTCGGGTGGACAACAGCAGAGGGTTGCCATTGCAAGAGCAATATCCACAAAACCACCCATAATAATGGCTGACGAACCAACCGGTAACCTGGACTCCCAGACGGGGGAACACGTAATGGAGCTGCTGAAAGGTCTCCACCGGGAGGGGTCAACAATAATCCTCATAACCCACGACATGAAGCTGGCACGTGAGGCCGAAAGGACTGTCCGTATGCTGGATGGAAGGATAGTCCACGACAGCAGTGTTGACGGAGTTGACAGCTTTGGAATGGAGGGCGTTCTATGAATATATCCCAAGCCTTTAAGATGGCGTTAAAGTCAATTTCATCTAATAAAGGACGCTCATTTTTAACTATGCTCGGTATCATCATTGGCGTTGGGGCTGTGATTGTTCTTGTATCAATAGTACAGGGACAGCAGGAAGCCATGATGGAGGAGTTTGAAAAGATGGGGACAAACAAGATCAACATCTACGACTACTCATGGGGCACAGAGGACATTTCCCAGGACCTCTACGACTTCTGCCTCTCATTGGATTCGGAGCGTATGGTGGGATTTTCTCCAAACTACAACACCTGGCAGCAGGTGCGTTACAAAGATAAAAGTGTTGATGTGGGAATCAACATGGGTTCAGAGATGTTTTCCCTCTGTAGCAGTTTCACACTGTCCGCAGGGCGCGATATATCTTATATGGACATTCAGAAGTTAAACCGTGTAGCTGTAATAGGCGCCAAGGTACAGACCGACCTCTTCAACTATGAAAACCCCATCGGGAAAAAGTTGATGATAAGTGGCAGTGAATACACGGTAATTGGAACATATGACTCTAAAGATCTCAGCCAGAACTATGGCGGGGACTACATAGATAACTTGATAGTTGTACCCTACACACTGGCCTCCCGCATACAGAAGTCCAGCTACAGGATGACAAACTACATAGTTAAGGCCTCATCCGCCACCGCCACAGGTGAGCTTGTCAAAGAAATAGACAGCTGGATGATGGCAAAGGTTGGACAGTACAACTATCAAGTCTACTCAGAAAACACATATATGGAATGGCAGTCAGCAGATTTTGCCCAGACCGGACTGCTTCTAGGGGGAATTGCAGGTATCTCCCTTTTAGTTGGCGGCATAGGAATTATGAACATAATGCTTGTAACCGTCACAGAACGCACCCGTGAAATAGGTATACGCAAGGCAATAGGTGCACCTCGCCGATCAATCATTGCACAGTTTCTTATTGAAGCAAGTGTGCTCTCCTCAATGGGAGGCATACTGGGGATATTGTTGGGCGCTGGGCTCACTGTCATACTTGGGAAGCTATACTTCCAAAGTATTTATACGCCTACACCACTGATAGTGCTGATTGCATTTTTGGTATCTGTTGCGTTTGGAATTGGTTTTGGGGTATATCCGGCAATTAGGGCATCCAAGCTCCAACCTGTCGATGCTCTTAGAAATGAATGAGATTTGGAGGAAGAAAATGAAGAGAACTTTATCGTATTTCCTAGCTGCTGTTATTGTTATGGCTATTATGGTGACTCCCCCCGCATTCGCTATATCGGATATATCCGGAGATCTCACGGAAAAGGTACCGGTTCTGGAGATGCTGGGTGTAATTTCAGGTTTCCCGGACGGCACCTTCAGGCCTGATGAAACTCTCACAAGAGCGCAGTTCTGCAAAATGGTTGTTATGCTCCTTGGTGAGGAGCACCAGATAGGCTACTACAAGAGCTTAACTAAGTTTAGCGATGTCAGATCTAACCACTGGGCTGTGGGTGAAATAAATCTCTCAGTCTCCGCTCTTGGGCTTATTAAGGGCCTACCGGACGGCACGTTCCGCCCGGACCACCCCATAAAGTACTCCGAGGCAGTAACTATCCTCATGCGGGCACTGGGCTACACAGACACAGACGTAGGGCTGCTCTGGCCTGACGGTTACATGAACAAGGCCGCATCCATAGGACTAACCAAGGGCATATCCGGTCTTGCTAATTTGTCAATCAGCAGAGCCAACGGGGCTAGAATATTCTATAACATGCTTAGCACCAAAACCAAAGATGGTCAGCTGTTTGTTTCCACAATCTCCGGAGCAGTACGTGAGGATGTTGTAATTCTTGAGACATCCGCCACAGCAGCAGATGGAAGCACAGGTGCTGTCCTTGTTGCAGGAGAAACATCCGCCATTAAGAGTAAGAAGCCCATGCCCTCAAGCTTTGAAGGACTGCGCGGAACTCTGGTGCTGGATGAGAGCGGAATCATTGTAACATTTATACCCGGCACTGCTACAAAAAAGAGCATCATACTTTCGGAATCGGTATATCCCGTAATCACCGCATCTTCCGGAGAGAAATATACACTAAAAAGCAACACAGCTGTCTTCATTAAAGGGACACAAAAAACCTTCCTTGAGGTCAGCTACGACCTTATAGCCGGCTCCGCTGTGGACGTTGTATTTACTGCCGCCGGCGCTATAGACTACATTATTGTCCGAGACACAGGAGTTTCGAAATCCGCCGTTATTCTCACATCAACCCCATCCCTCTCGTCACTAGAATCAATGCTAGGTGCCATGGGTGGAGCTAAAATCATGAAAAACGGCACCTTAAGCACAGCAACAGACCTCAAAAAGTACGATGTAGTCACCTATAACAGCGGCGCAAACGTCATAACCGCTACAG
>CAZIVK010000137.1:0-4922 GCA_964542515.1 uncultured Oscillospiraceae bacterium
TGGAAATAATGAACTACATCCGCCAACACTACAATACCTTCACAACAGATGAGCTGTGCATGCGTTTTAATTACTCCGAACGTCATTTATACCGACTTCTTATAAAATATACTGGATCCTCATCAAGCAATCTGCGCCGGAACCTAAGGCTCCAGCGCGCAAAGCAACTATTAAGCAATACCGCTTTGTCAGTTGAACAGATTGCATCAAATATAGGTTACACCAGCACCAATCACTTTTATACTGATTTTCGTAAAGAGACAGGTGTAACACCACTGACCTACAGAAAGCGTGTTTTGCTACCAGATTAATCTGCAGGTCAGCGACATAGCATTCATCATAGGAAGTACTTTTCTATGATCTCCTTTGTCCTGATGACATTAGCAAAATCTGGGCCACAGGCACCGTTGCACTCAATAGAGTACCAACCATCATAGCCATGCTTTTTTGCAATTTCACCCATCCGTTTAAAATCAGTATGGCTGTCACAGCCTTCACCGTACTCGTCACCAAAGGCATATGTCTTTATATGCATACATTTTGATTGGCCACATGCCAGCATCATTTCGATACCCTTATACATGTCCTCCCCTAAGTGGAAGTTTCCAACATCTGGGATTAGTTGGAAGTTGGGATGGTTTACCCCATTAAATATTTCCACACATTGATCTGGGTGATCGGTGGCTCCTCCATGATTTTCCATAGTAACCGCCACTCCAATAGTCTCACCATACTCCGCCAGTTTCCGGTAGGAGTCAATGCAGCGCGAGAGATCAAATGTACCATCATCATTTTTTACAATCTCACCTGAGTTGACACGGATTGAAGGGCAGTCCAGTTCGGCTGCTATCCCCATCCACATTTTTAGCATCTCAATGTCGTCGGCTCGGGATTCATCGTCACGGCTTCCGATATCCCCAAAGTCCACCGGCAAATTGACAATCTTTATGTTATATTTCTGTGAAAGCTCCTTTATCTGGTCTATTGCTGCAGGACGAGTACGGGCTGCCTTTTTCATCATTTCCCGCATCTCCGCTACAAAAGCAGGGTTCAACTGAGGGCGAGGTGATGCATCAACTTGACGGTTGGGGCTGCTGCCATCAGGAAGCACCGGCTCTGGAGATTTATCTGGGCTCCCACCCATACCCATAGGGCTACCACCATCCATAATATTGAAGCTCACGACTTCTATCCCATCTATACCAAGCTCTTTAACAATCCGGAAAAAGTCATCCAGCGTAGGTATTTTAGGAGTAAATAGCGCATTAGTAAAGCTATATGTAGATACTGCAATCTTGTTCATTTTATATATCCTTCCCCAAACTTAATTTAGTTAATACCTGAGTATAAACCGTAGAAAGGCCGGCCACTGAGGACGGCCTTTCCTGATGTTTTAATGATAGTTTCTTAGCGTGCGTTATAACGGTTCAATGCGTTCTGATAGATTTCAATGCAGCGATCAATTCCTAACTTGTTTATTTGTGCTACATAACTGTCCCACTCGCTCATAGGTTTTGTACCGGTGATAAATTTGGGGATACTTTCCGTGACGAACGTCTCTATATCTCCATATAGTTTGGAATATTCGCTTCCTTCCTCACTAGTGAGGGTGACATTTGGCATTACCCAGGCACCATCTGCTTGTCCCCAAATGTCATAGGCGGCGAGTTCTTCCTCACTCACAGTAATATTTTCACATTCCCAACGGTAGAACTGACCTCCGCTCATATCGCCATAGTGCTCCCTAGCCTCAGAGAAACTGAGTCCATCAGGGTTCTTATACACCAACTCGGTAAATTGTGGTTCACCGTTCTCATTGTACTCGTAGCTTTCGCCTAAGATTCCGTATGTGATACGCTCACTGCCTTCGTCGGTATAGCGGTAGTCCATCCAACGAACCGCAATCTCAAGACGCTCTGTGTCTTCCAACAGAACAGGTGTCAATGCTGTACCAGCGTTGCCCAACTCAAAGTTCACTCGACGCAGATGTGCCACATCGCCAACATTCTGCACTGGTAACGGAACTGCTTTTACATGGTAGTTTGGATCACCGCTCATAGCTGCAAGAGTGTGAGGCATAGTGTACAGGTAGTCAAATGCACCCACGGTACCCTTTATCATCATATCTCTTGAAGCTCCAAAGGGCTCTGTGACGCGGTTATAGAAGTTCTGGTCAATTAGCTTCTCAGTGTACCATTTATTCATTAGCATTAAATAGTTTTTAAATCCGTCCTCAATGAAGCCATATTTCACTGTCCCGTTCTCATTATAGAATTTATTACCAACATTGAAACCTGCGTTCATCGACTCACTATAACCATTGAAACCCGTATAGGTTAAGGCCATAGTGGCACCCTTTTGATCCCTGAATGCCTTGAGAATCTCATACCAGTCATTATAGGTCACAGGGGTTTCAAAGCCCAACTCATCCAGCCAATCTTGACGCATCATTGGTCCGACCCAGGCGGGTTGTGGATTCTGAATAGATCCAAAATAGGCTATGTTTCCTAAATCAGTTATCTGTTGGCGGCGGGTAGCATCATCACGGTTCATCCTGCTTAGGAAGTTTGGAGCCCATTTTTCTACATACTCGTTGAGACGGATGAAAACTCCGTTCTCAATAGCATTATCCAAACCACCTGTATATGTAGCTGGTCCAGCTGCAATAAGATCAGTGTAGTCCCCTCCCATAACCATCAAATTGAAAGCCTCAGAGGAGTTAGCAGAAGCGGCTAAACGCCAGTCAATTTGGACACCAGTGCGCTTCTCCATCTCAATGTAGCATGCCTTTTCTGCGGGGCTGGTGATCTGAGTGCTGCTGAAAGTGGTCCAGTAGCTTAAAACAGCGTTCTCTGCGATAGGCATACGGAACTCATAGTCCTCTGCCTCATTTCCTGTATTCTCAATAGGCTCAGAGGTAGGGGTAGGTGTTGTGACATCGGTGTTTTCATTTGTGCTCCCAGAGCAAGCCGTAAACATCCCATTGAGCATTAATATTACAAGTAGAATTGCAAAAATTTTCTTCATGACTCTTCCTCTTTTCTAACTTATTAACTCCAGAATATAGCGAGAACTCTCAGCGCATAAGCGAACTACTCAAGATATGTGAAGGTGCCCCACTCAGTTTCTTGCTTCCGCATTGCTGTGGAAACACTGAGCGTCTCGATTTCATCTGCAGTAACTTCCCGTCCAAGTGTGCTGGATAGGAAGATTCCTTCACTTACAAGCATGGTAGCCAATGCAATTTGAGGAGTATCAAGGCGTTCCTTGAGATTACCAGCCAGGTAAGCGATCCAGTGCGCTTGATCATCCGTATAATACATTTCCATGGGATCGCTCATGGCAGCAAGCATTCCATTGCCACCAATGCGCAGATCAATATCAATGTCACCAGTAGCTCCCTCTGTGAAGAACATTAAGCCAGGTGTTGTGCCGCGCATACCAGGTTCGTTGATAAACTTTAGACCACCCTTACTTCCCAGAATCAACTCGGGACCCAATTCGTCGGTGTGTGCTGCCCAGGTCTCAATAATGTCAAGCGTGAGTCCGTTTTCATATTTTGCAAAGCCAACCCCAAACTCGTCCACTTCCATGCCGGCTTCGCTTGCAGGTTTTCCCATGTAGCTCATCTCCTGGTATACCTGCCCAGAAACCCGTTGTAGTTTTGGCAATCCCAACATGAATAGCTTCTGACTGATATGGTAGACGCCCATATCATAAAGTGCACCGTGTCCCGCCCATTCTTTCTTGATGAACTCATAAGCAAACATCGGGGGTGGTACATCCAACCCAGGACGCATGCGGCGGCGCAACCCAACCGAACGTGCGTGATACACACGGCCCAACTCTCCATCCGCAATCATCTTAGCTCCTACGCGACTCTGACGGTTAAAGATAAAATCCAAGTGAACTGCCAGTTCCTTGTTGCAGTTCTTTGCATAGTCAAAAAGTGCCTTAGCGTCAGCATAGGAACCTGCCATCGGCTTTTCACAGTAGCAGTTCTTACCGCTTTTAAGAACCTCGTAAGCCATAGGAAGGTGCAAGTTGTTATGCAGGCAAACATCCACACTATCCAGGTCATCCCTTTTCAGTAGCTCTCGATAGTCAGTATAGAGGCAGTCCTCCGGAATGCCATGTGTTTTACCAAAGGCCTCAAGCTTTGGCTTGTTGATGTCGCAGGCGGCTACAACCTTCGCATTTGGGATAGCTTTATACCTCTCCATATGCTGTCGACTGATCACGCCTGTGCCAATAATGGCTGCACGTATTTCTTTCATTTAACCTCCTCCAAATCAATAGATTATTAACAAGTAGTTGTATCACACTTATTTTTATATATAGAGAGAAGAGGTGTCAATTACATAACTCGCCATATTTTCTTACATTTTCAGCCTTTAACCCAACAATGGCAAACAAGGAACGGTTCATCTGTTGGATGCTACCAAACAAATGTACCGTTAGTAATTTGTGAAGCTCCAACATTGTCAACCCTGCCATTTTACTTTTCCTAATAGCGGTGATCAAAGCGGCTTTTGCCTCTTTTACATATTGATTTCTTATAAAATCATCCTCAATTTTTTTGACATAGCACCCCTTACCCGGTACAGTTTGGAGGAACCCTTCAAGTTCCAAATCGTTATACGCCCGTGTGGTTGTTATAACGCTAACTTTTAAATCACGAGCGAGTTGGCGAATAGAGGGCAGCAATTCATCTTCACTCAATTCGCCAGATAAAACAGAAGACTTAATTTGTTCTTTTATCTGTTCATATATTGGAATGCTTGATTGATATGACAAAACAATACGCATATATCCACCTCCTATCTTGCCGTAATGCTGAGAATAACTGCATATGTATATGTATATACAGTTGCATTTAATTTGTCAACAGGAGATTTAGTGGAAATATCTTACTGTACAAT
>CAZIVK010000138.1:0-4867 GCA_964542515.1 uncultured Oscillospiraceae bacterium
CATTACTCGTTATGCTACAGTAGCATTGGGTTTACTGCTCGGTTTTGCATACTACACCATGATCCGTAGCTATGGATTTGTAACTACCAACACATTCTGGACCGGTCTTGTAATAGTTCTATCTTTTACTGCAGGTTCTGCGTTCATCATGTGGCTGGGCGAGCAAATCACTGAGTTCGGTATAGGTAACGGAATTTCAATTATTTTGTTTGCCTCCATCGTGTCGCGTCTGCCTAATATCATTTCAACTCTGTATACAGAAGTTGTAAACGGCACTTTACATTGGCTAGTTGTTATTGCACTTGTTATCGGAATGATTGCAGTTATCGGTGTTGTCGTGTTTATCACAAATGCTGAAAGAAGAATTCCTGTTCAGTACGCTAAAAGGGTCGTGGGACGCAAAATGTACGGTGGACAATCAACATTCCTTCCTCTGAAGGTTAATATGTCCGGTGTTATGCCCATCATCTTTGCACAGTCAATAGCCACATTCCCAGCTACCATAGCAGCATTCCTACCGACACCTACAGAAGGATCGTTCTGGGAATCTGTACTGGACAGCATAAGCAACACATCTCTTCTGTATGCTTTGATTCTTCTTCTTTTGATTGTTGGATTCAGCTACTTCTATGCAGCCATCCAGTTCAATCCACAGGAGATAGCAAACAACATGAAGAAAAACGGTGGCTTTATCCCCGGATTCCGTCCCGGTAAGCCAACTTCAGACTTTATTACTAAGGTTTTGAATAAAATTACTCTGTTTGGTGCAGTCTTCCTTGGGTTTATCGCAATTCTGCCGATAATACTAAACAAGGGACTCAACATAGCAGGACTTTCCATAGGCGGAACTTCACTTCTCATTGTAGTCGGCGTTGCACTTGAGACTGTTCAACAACTTGAAGCTCAGATGCTTACACGTCATTACAAGGGATTCCTTGAATAAGGAAAAAACAATGAAATTGATTTTTCTTGGAGCCCCGGGTTCGGGGAAAGGAACGCTATCAGCTGATGTTTCTAGCGCACTATCCATTCCTACTATATCAACCGGCAGTATGCTGCGTAAAATGATAGCAGAGGGAACTGAATTAGGCCTTGAAGCAAAAAGCTACATTGATGCAGGTAAGTTGGTACCGGATAAGATGGTCCTATCAATTCTAGTGAAAAGACTAGAGCAGGACGACTGTGCCAACGGGTACATCCTTGATGGATTCCCGCGGACTATTGCACAAGCGGTAGCGTTAGAGGAACATGCAGAAATTGACTACGCAGTTAACCTTGAAGTCCCGTACGACGAGATTGAAAGGAGAATGAGCGGACGCAGAGTTTGCAGTTCTTGTGGAAAGACATATAATATATACTCCATGCCTCCTGTAAGAGAGGGAGTATGCGATGATTGTGGCGGTGCTCTCACTATTCGCGCCGACGACAATCCTGAGACCGTTAAAGCGCGCTTTGTTGTATACAGTGAGGAGTCAAAACCTCTCATATCTTACTATGAGAGCCGCGGCAAACTCCTTACCGTAGAAAACGGTAGCGACGTTATAAAGACCAGATCACTGATCTATAATAAGTTGGGTATTGCGATATGATTAATATCAAATCACCCTCAGAAATAGTAGTGATGCGACAAGCCGGACGCATTGCAAAAAATGCCCTTATCAAGGGACGTGATATACTCCACGCGGGTATTACAACAAAACAGTTGGACACCCAAATTGAGGAGTACATCCGTAGCCAAGGGGCAACACCATCTTTCAAGGGCTATGCCGGGTTCACAGGCAGTGCCTGTATATCAATCAATGAGGAAGTCATCCACGGAATACCCGGTAAAAGGGTAGTGAATGATGGGGATATAGTTTCTATAGATGTAGGCGCCTATTACGGCGGTTACCACGGGGACTGTTGCGCCACCTTCACTGTTGGTGAGGTACCTGAAGAGGTCATCAAACTTATTGATGCAACCAGACAGAGCTTCTACGAAGGAATGAAATTTGCCAAGGTTGGATACAGGGTATCCGACATATCACACGCAATTCAGACTTATGTCGAGGCACGGGGTTACTCCGTTGTCCGTCCCTATGTTGGTCATGGTGTTGGAGCTGCGTTGCATGAGTCGCCTGAGGTTCCCAATTTTGGGAAACCGGGCAGAGGGTTCAGACTGGTACCCGGCATGGTAATAGCAGTTGAGCCTATGATTAACATGGGGAGACACGAGGTTCGTGTGCTTTCCGATGAGTGGACAGTAGTGACAGCCGACGGTCTTCCGTCTGCGCATTATGAAAACACTGTTCTTATTACTGACGGAGAGCCGGAGATTCTGACTTCCGGAAGTGAGGATATTTGAATATGGCAGAATGTGTAAATAACTTTAAACTTAGAGGAGGTAGTTGGCTTGGCTAAAGAAGACGTAATTGAACTAGAGGGCATAGTGCTCGAGTCGCTGCCTAATGCCATGTTCCAAGTTGACATCGGAAATGGGCACGAGGTATTAGCGCACATCTCCGGGAAACTGCGTATGAACTTTATACGTATACTACCCGGCGATAAAGTAACAATTCAGATCTCACCGTACGATTTAACACGTGGAAGAATCACGTGGAGATCTAAGTAGTTTTAAGTAATAGATACGGACAAATGGAGGTTTACAATGAAAGTCAGACCGTCTGTAAAGCCCATGTGCGAAAAGTGTAAGATTATTCGTCGTAAGGGCAAAGTAATGGTTATCTGTGAAAATCCAAAGCATAAGCAGAGACAAGGATAATAGGAGGTGCTTGTAAGGTATGGCGCGTATAGCAGGAATTGACTTACCAAGAGATAAGAAGGTCGAAATCGGACTCACCTACATCCTCGGTATAGGAAGAAAAAGCGCAAAAGACATTTTAGCAGCAACAGGTGTCGACCCTAACATAAGGGTTAAGGATCTCACTGAAGACGACGCTTCCAAACTACGTGAATACATTGAGAAAACATACCACGTTGAGGGCGACCTACGCCGCGATGTGGCAATGAACATCAAGCGTCTCACTGAAATTGGATGCTATCGTGGGCTCCGTCACCGCAGAGGGCTTCCGGTGCGCGGTCAGCGTACAAAGACGAACGCCCGTACACGTAAGGGTCCCAAGAGGACCATGGCGGGTAGAAAGAAGTAAGGAGGCTTAAATAATGGCAGCACCAAAAAAGCGCACAGCAGTTAAAAAGCGCAGAGAGCGCAAAAACATTGAGAAGGGCGCAGCACATATCAAGTCCTCCTTCAATAATACAATGGTTACGATTACAGATCAGCACGGTAATGCTCTATCTTGGGCATCATCCGGTGGTCTTGGTTTCCGCGGTTCGAGAAAATCAACTCCGTTTGCCGCCCAGACTGCCGCTGAGACTGCAGCAAAGGCCGCTATGGAGCATGGACTAAAGAGCGTTGAGGTCTTTGTTAAAGGCCCCGGTTCCGGACGTGAGGCAGCTATTCGTGCATTGCAAGCAGCAGGGTTGGAAGTTAACATGATCAAAGACGTAACTCCAATTCCACACAATGGATGCCGTCCGCCTAAGCGCAGACGTGTTTAATGAAAACGGAGGTGTAACAATAGATGGCAAGATATACCGAAGCTGTATGTAGGCTCTGCCGCCGCGAGGGGCAGAAGCTATTCCTGAAGGGTGACCGGTGCTATTCGGACAAATGTTCAGTAGACCGCCGCGCATACCCACCAGGACAGCATGGACAAGGCCGTAAAAGGCAACTAAGTGAGTACGGCCTACAGTCCCGTGAAAAACAAAAAACACGCCGTTACTATGGTGTGCTTGAGAGCCAGTTTAGAAAATACTTTGAAATGGCCGAAAAGAAGAAGGGCGTAACCGGTTTCCTACTTCTGCAAATTCTGGAGTCGAGACTTGACAATGTTGTCTATAGACTTGGTTTTGCTATGTCAAGACCTGAAGCAAGACAACTTGTTCTTCACGCTCACTTTACCGTGAACGGTCGTAAAGTTAACATCCCCTCATACCTGGTTAAACCCGGTGATGTGATTGCACTTAAAGAGAAGAGCCGCAGCCTTGATAAATTCAAAGTGATTATTGAGACAAACGGATCAAGAACTCCTCCTAAGTGGCTGGATCTCGACCGCAATATATTCCAAGGTAAGGTAGTAGCACTTCCTGAAAGGGATGACATCGATCTACCGATTGAGGAGCACCTTATTGTTGAGTTGTATTCTAAGTAAAATGCGTTTTGCGCGCCCGGAACTTGTTGTACCGGGAGACGAATTTGCGGATTTTGGGAATAGGAATAAGCTGAAAACTTGACTAAGGAGGGTGTACGTTCATGGTAGAAATTGAAAAGCCGATAATTGAATGCATTGGATCCGAGGAGGATACGTCTTACGGCAAGTTTGTTATTGAGCCCCTCGAGAGAGGGTACGGCACCACTTTGGGAAATTCACTGCGCCGTGTTCTTCTATCGTCGCTGCCTGGCATCGCAGTCACCAGCATAAAGGTAGCGAACGTCCAGCACGAGTTCTCAACAATTCCCGGTGTTAAAGAGGATGTAGCAGACATAGTGTTGAACGTCAAAGGCATAGTTGCAAAACTTCACAGCCCCGGTTCTAAGATAGTTTATATTGAAGCTACCGGGCCACGTGAAATATATGCAGGTGACATCAAGACAGATTCGGAAGTAGAGATTCTCAACCCGGACATTCATATAGCAACTTTAGGACCAAATGCAGGACTCAACATGGAGCTGACGCTTAACCATGGAAGAGGATATGTCCCGGCGGAGCGTAACAAAGCACCCCAGTCTATTATTGGGGTAATACCGGTCGATTCCCTCTACTCACCGGTACGTAAGGTCAACTACTCTGTGGAAAACACACGT
>CAZIVK010000139.1:0-4864 GCA_964542515.1 uncultured Oscillospiraceae bacterium
CCAAGTCTGTAGCGGACTTACACCGCCGAGTAATTGCCCATGCCGGGCGCACAATGAGTAAGTGGCTGTCTCACACCAAAATTAGTGAGACAGCCACTTACTTATTAAACTACGCGGACTTCATCCCCATGCAAAAGCTCGGTGGTGATAAAGTTTCACAGGGTAATCCAATATACACTCACAATGCTTTTGTTGTGTTCAGGAATCTGTGGCAACTTAGTTCAGGAAATGCAGCAAGTACAGAAAATAGAGCTTGCAAGGGGGCTGAATCTCAATTAGAATGAATGCAGATAGTTAAACACGATAGGAAGGAATTTGAAACTATGAAAATACCGAATGAAGTTTTGCAAAACCGCGTTTACACATCAAAAGCGCTCGCCTTCGACCCACAGGCTCCGGGAAGACTCGGAATGAGTTTTGAGGACTTGAGGCAGATACCGGTAGGCGCTACTGTTCTTGAAAACGGGGATGTTGTACTCACGCTACATGCGCCAACCGCAACAACCGTCACCGCAGGCGCAATCGAAGACGAACAAATTAATCTTACCAAAGGTGAGGACGGCGTTTGGTCCGGCGTGATGCCGTTCAAAACCCCCGGTCCCAAGGCACTTGACTGGTATGTTGACGGCGTAAAGGTGATGAATCCCTTAGCACCTATCTACTTCGGCTACTCCCGTCCAGTCAACTATGTGGATATTCCGGATCCTGTGCAAGATTTTGTGTTAATTAAAGATGTGCCGCACGGTACGGTATCCAGCGAGTACTATTACTCAAAATCTACCGAAGATTGGCAGAGTTGCGTTGTATATGTACCGCCCGGTTACGAGAAGAGCAATGCGGCGTATCCGGTACTATACCTCCAGCATGGTGCCGGTGAAAACGAGACCTGTTGGGTACATAACGGCAAAGTCAACTTCATCATGGATAACCTGATCGCCGAGGGGAAGATCGTCCCGTTTATTATTGTAATGAATAACGGAATGGTACGCTCCGCAAAGGATACCGGCATGATGAGCTTCGGCACATTTACCGAAATGCTGCTGGATGACTGTATGCCATTTATCGAGGCGAAGTACCGCATACTTACCGACAAAGCCAACCGTGCAATGGCAGGACTTTCCATGGGCTCAATGCAGACCAGTGCGATAGGACTTACGCATCCGGAAAAGTTTGCATATCTGGGTTTGTTTAGCGGTTTTATGCGTCGCATGGGAATAAGCTACGAGGAAAACACACACCTGAAAGCATTCGATCACCCTGAAAAGCTGATGCAAGACTACAAGTTGTTTTTCCGCTGCATAGGCAGTGAGGATCATTTCGTAAACGCCTTTTATGAGGATGACGCATTCTGTGCAGAAAAGGGTGTCACTCCGGACAAGTTACCCATACATGACCGTCGTATCTACACCGGTGCTCACGACTGGTATGTTTGGCGTCAGGCAATTTATGATTTCTCACAGCTTCTTTTTAAATAATTTGATAAAAACAGCACCTCATGATTTAACTCATTGAGGTGCTGTTTGGATAATTCTAACTATTTTACATGTACTATGATCTGTCCGTAACGGGTCATTGGCTTTACAGCGTCATCCTGAACTTCCAGAACAAGGTTGAAATAATCTCCAGGCTTGGCATCAGCCGGAACTGTAAAGTGTGTAATATAGCGCATTGGTTCCCATACACGTAGATCGTTAGCAGAGCCGGAGTAAACACTACCATCACGATATACAAACCAGTTGGAGCGCAAGCTGTCACCGTCAGGGTCTGAGGCGAATCCTTCAATCAAAACTACTTGACCGGGTTCTGCTGTTATGTTCCCGTGCTTTACAGTAACTACCGGGGCGTGGTTGCACTCATCGTATGACTTAATGCACCACTCAGCGCGCGCCGCCCATTCCTCCTGATACGCACGGGCAAACCTATTGGGGGTTCCTTCACCACCCGTGAAGTAATTATATCCCTTTTCTGGTCTTATTCCATTTTCATATACACGCCCCGTAAGTGTACCGCAATTTCCCTCTTCCAGTCCTCTCAGCCCCACATCAAACAGGAGCACATAGGTCCCACTATCCCCCTCACCCAAGTGATCGTACTGATTAAAGGTGTGGTTTGGAACACCATCAAATCCCCAGTTCAGATTAAGAACCTTGCCATACTGGAATATGTCCGGCTCACCCTCATAGTGGGTTCCATCACCAAATAGTCCGTACTTAGACATAAGCGGTCCGTAGCCAAATTTTATGTTCTCCTTGAGCCATTCACTTCTAAACATATCTATGACATCCGCTTGTGCATTAATAGCAGCCATAAAAGCCCCGTACCCAAAATCCGTGTGTAGCGTGATAATGTCAGGAAAGAGATCCTTAGCATGGTCGTTAAAACTGTTGTCTTGGCCAACGCCATTAAACACACCCAAAATGCGGACCTTACGACACACCTTAGCGTATATTTCATCCCATTTGTCGGTGTTTTTATATTCCTCAGCTATAGACATTAAGGCGCGGACTATTGTGTTTACCCCACCCCAGGACTGGAGATACAGTGTCCTTTCATCGTCATCCAGAATAGCGTCTTTGATCAGTTTGGATCCTTCAGTCTCCTCCCTGACATCCCCCTCAAACTGGTAATTGCCATACTTTGTTATACTCAGCAGACGCTCAGGAGATGGGAAACTTGGGTCATGCTTTACTAGATTTACATATGCCTCTGCATATTCATTTTCCCAGAGAGACTCTATCCAACCCATTTCAAAGGGCCTATAGCTCTTTAAATTCTTTGCTTCAGGGTCCGGACGGGGATAACCTATGTGTGTGTTAATTGCCATTTCTCCTTGACAGCGGTAGTTAGGGGCCACCTCCCCAAGTGTGTGTACGCCATCCCCGTTAAAATGGAACTGTGACGACGTGTAAACAACCCCATCCAAGTCAATTTCGTTAAGGAAGAGGGCGAGATGGATCAGGGAGTTCATATCATCGCATTCCAGGTCTGTGGTGAGAATAGTCCGTGGTTTAATTTTGTTCATCTTACAGTACTCCTCAATGTTCATATTAACTTAACTTTACCTCGCGTTTAGTTCTACTTAACTAAACGTTTACCACCCTTATTATACCACCAGAGCGATGAATGTCAAGCAATGTGTAACCTTAAGGCACCTCAAACCAACACGTCTTACAGTGTTTGTCCATACTTTCTCTTGTCGTATCTGTCCTTAATAAAATAAGTCAGACTGCCCCCTACAAGCAGAATCAACGCATAAACATAGAACATTGCCCCATAACCAAAATTCAATGCAACCAAACTTCCCAAAGTAGGTGCGATGGAGTGCCCAAGATCCTGTCCAATGTAACAGGTACTCGATACAACTCCGGCCTTTTCGCGGCCTAACAGCTTTATGCAGGAGGCCTGAATCGATGGTGATCCCGTTCCCTGCCCTAGCGCCTTTAGTATACCTGCAAGGAGCACAAGCCCTAGCGAAGATGCAGCCCCAAGCACCGCCATTCCTGCAGCCGCTATAATTAGCGATGGATACAATAATAGTTTCAATCCGCGCCTATCCAAAAGCTTTCCCATGAATGGACGGACAGCGATCATTGCCACCGAATTTGCCGTGAAAAACAAAGCTATATTTGCAATATTTCTTTCGTCTCCAATTAGAGCAAGATATGTATTAGTTAACGCATTCCCGCAACTGAAAAGTCCCATGATGCAGGCATACGGTAGTATTCTAAGTGATATAAGATTGTTTATGTCAAACTTCTTTTGCTTCACAGGTGCCGCCTTGTAATCATATACAATGAACCCAAGTATCAGTGTACTTCCAATACAAAGAGCTGCCGCTATAAGGAAACACGTAGAGTAGCTTGCCCGCTCCACAACCCACATTCCAAGATTAGGCCCGACGGATGATGAAATTATATGACTCATCGCCATCCAGCCAAGACCCTCACCAATCCTCTCCCGCGGCATAAACGATGTATTAAACGCCATGCTAGCCACTCCGGAGAAAGAAAACACCACGCCATGAAGAAAACGTATAACCATTAACGAGTTAACATTGGATGTGAAAGAATATCCCACTAGACAAAGCGATGTAAGTATATTAGCTACAATTATTATCTTCTTCCGATTAAAACGGTCACTGCACAACCCTGATACCGGCCGCAAAAACATTGCTACTATTGACATCAATGACGAAACAGCTGCAGCAAGTGTCAGCGGTGCACCTAAACTGATAGCATATTTTGATATTAGCGGCGTCACCATCTGGGAAGCAGTAGCTGTAAACACACTCATAATCAACACCAAAATAAACGAACGATTCCAAAGCTCCTCAGGCTCCACCTGTCCAACAATCTCTTTTTCCACTATATCTCTCAACTTTCTCGATATTTTACGGGACTCCGCACTATACGGAGCCCCGTATTGAATATTGGTCCAGTTTACTCAAGGCAACCGTAAGCTACAGTACGTACACGGAGATGGTGGTACTCCTCCTTGTTTGGCATCATGTTGTGCATGTATGTAATGGCAATTCCTTCTGCAGGGTCTGCTTCTGCCCATGTGCCGGAGCCTCCAGTCCATCCAAATGCGCCTATAGAACCGTTATGTTGCCCCGCGCCCTTATCAATGACAGTGCGTACACCTAATCCGTAGCCGTAGCCTGCAAGGTAACTGTTAGTAAAGTCCTTAAGCTGTTGTTCGTTTAGGTGGTTTGTGCGCATAAGGTCAATGGTCTTGCGGCCAAGAAGGCGTTCACCCTTGTAAACACCACCATTTCCCAACATTGACATAAAAACTGCAAAATCCTTGGCACTGGTATTTAGTGAGGCACGCGAGCCTTCTGGAACGGACCCTATCATAATTG
>CAZIVK010000140.1:0-4851 GCA_964542515.1 uncultured Oscillospiraceae bacterium
GCTGTGATGAATATGGATGCCTGCGGAGGTATTTTTCCGGCAATGGTGGCAGTCTTTGCAGCAAATGCATTTGGAATAGAACTTGTGCTCTCCCAGTATATACTCATCGTAGTGGTTTCCATCTTTGCAAGTCTTGGAAGTGCGGCAGTTCCCATGGGTGCTACAGCCTTCACCGTCATTACCCTCACCACCGTAGGACTTCCGGTAGAGGCTGTTGGTCTGGTGGCCGGAGTCGACTTCTTGGTAGATATGTTCAGGACCATGACCAATGTGACCGGGGATTTGACGACCTCTGTCGTGGTAGCCAATTCACTTGGAGAGTTTGACCGTGAGCGTTTCAACTCCCAGGATCTTCAGGCAACGCTGGCTGAGGTGCGACGCTAGGTCCTCTCTCGTCTTTGGTATGCAAAGCTTGGATTGTTGCCTCTTTCTAGGTAATTTTTCGTAGATATGATATACTTTTCTCCAACAATATAGTTCTCAAAGGAGCAACGAGGTGGTGCCACTCTACCAAAAGATACTGGAAGACCTACGAGCAAGAATTCAGGATGGAACCTATACCGTAGGACAACAGCTGCCTACAGAAAGTGAGCTCTCCCGTTTGTACGGAGTCAGTAGAATTACTTCAAAGCGTGCGCTCGAGGAATTGTCTCGTGAAGGTAAGGTTATACGAATAAAGGGAAAAGGTACCTTTGTCAAGCAGCAAAGAGAAGAAATTGTGTCTATGGCAAAACCGGTCAGGCAGGAGAATAAGAATGCAGTAGCATTAATTTTTCCGTACAATGTTGCGATTGGAACCTTCTCTCCTGCGGTTGATGGAGCCTCTGTGTCACTGAAAAAGCATGGTATATCAACACATGTGTATACAGGGCTTGAAGACGTGAGGTCGGTTGAAGATCTGATCAGCACACTTTTTGAAGATGGGACAAGTGGTATTATCTATTATCCCTTCTCAGAGGTGAAGAGTTATGAACTGATGAACCGATTGATCTTCAATGAATATCCCTTGGTGACTATCGATAAATATTTTTCAGGGATTCCTGTTGATTATGTCAGTAGCGATAATCACGGTGGTGGAGTACTGGCAACCAAGTATCTTATTAATCTGGGACATAGGAACATAGGATTTGTTTCAGATATTGCCATAGAGAAAGCCTCTTCGGTACGAGAGAGGTATCTTGGGTATTGCCAGGCACTCAAGGAATCAGGGCTGCCCTACAACAAGAATATCGTCAAACTGGAGATAGCAGGCCAAGAGTTTCGTAGGATCTATCAGGAAGAGTTGTATCGCACGGTATTGAAGGAGTTGGTGTCACAAGGGGTGACTGCCATTTTTGCCATCAATGACTTCATAGCATCGTACCTGATTCGCTCAGCAATGAGTGTGGGAATTTCCATTCCCGATCAGATGTCCATCATTGGATTTGATGATATGGCAATCTCTGCCCACCAGCAGATACCTATTACAACAATTTCCCAGGATTTCTATTGCATCGGCAGCACTGCAGCACAGATCATCATGAATAAAATCCGCGATCCGCATAAGGGAGGGGAGAGTAGTACCATTCCCGTTACCTTGGTTGAACGGAATTCCTGTTGTGCTCTACAAGTGTAATCTGTAGGAAAAGATATATCATAACATACATAACTATGTTAATAATGTATGGAATTTCGATAAAAATAAAGAATTTATTGACAGTATTAGTCTATAGATATATCATTATGTACAAGTTGATATATCTTATATATCGATATCAATAATTTTTTGGAGGTTCAAATGAAAAAGGGACTTATGTTAATGATGTGTCTGTTTCTGGTAATTCCGTCACTTATGTTTGCCAGTGGGGACAAAGAGAGTTCATCATCAAAGCAACAGACTGTAAACGTGGTGTATAAGGAAGTCGAAGGATATGACCATTGGTTGAATGACGCTAAAACACGGTTTGAGGCCGCAAACCCGGGTATTACCGTGAACTTAAACAAAATGCCCAGTACTGAGGCGGATTACAACACCAAGACCGCACTCATGCTTCAGACCGACAGCTCGGTTGACGTGATGGTAGTTGATAGTTTTTTAGTGCCTTCTTTGGTTGCGGGAGATAATCTAGCATCGATTCCTGTAGAGCAGTGGGAGGACTGGGAAACTCAGTTTTCTAGTAGTATTCGTGAAGGTATGACTCTTGGAGGAAACGTATATGCGCTTCCTTACTCAACAGATACCCGAGGATTGTATTATAATGTAGAAGTATTCCAGCAGGCAGGTATAAAGACACCCTGGAATCCACAATCTTGGAATGATGTACTCGCAGCAATTGCGCAACTGCAGAAAGCTGGTATCGACTATCCTCTTTGGATGAATGCGTCAAAGGCTCAAGGAGAAGCAACAACCATGCAGACCTTTGAAATGATACTTGGAGGTACGGATGACTGGTTGTATGAGAATGGGAAATGGGTTGTTTCTTCTCCCGGTATGAGTGCAGCTTTAGGTTTCCTTGAAAAGATCCAGACAATGGGAATTTACTCAAATTCTGACCTTGCTGTTATGCTTGACGCCAACAGTTACCGTGTTTTGAATGAAAAGTTCCCTCTTACTAAGGAAGTTGGTATTGTGCTCGATGGCAACTGGAAGGGTACTGATTGGATCAATGCTCTGGGAGATAGTGCTACTGATGTGATTGCCATAACCCCTATGCCAAATGAGAATGGTGATGGTTTCTCTTCCATGAGTGGTGGTTGGACACTGGGTATTTCTCCACTATCCGAGAAACAGGATATTGCCTTTGACTTTATCCAGACTGCAGTAGATAAGGAAGGATCACTTGCCTTGGTGAATACAACCGGAGATATGGCTGTCCGTAAGGATGTAGTAAGCGAACCCGATTACATCGCATTTAACCCATATCGGGCTATAATGAGCTCTTTTACAGAATTCACGAAGTTCCGTCCGGGTGTTGACGCTTATCCAAGTGTGTCCATCGAGATTCAGTCAGCAGTCGAATCAGTGGTTTCGGGCCAGATGACTGCAGCAGAGGCTGCCTCGGTTTATGCACGAAATGTGAAGTCAATTGTTGGTGATGGGAATTGGATTGAAAAATAGCCATCTTGCATTTTACGTCCGGCGCAGCATGGTGTGTTGCGCCGGATATACTTTCAGAGGTAAGGAGAAATACTCAAACCATGCATAAACATATCGTACGCAAGGCTTTTCTGCTTCTTGCTCCCGCGGTGCTTCTCATCATCCTGTTCTATACTATTCCAATGGTTACTTCAGTTTTTTATTCTTTTACTGATAAAGCCTTGGTTGGTGCAAAATCCAAAAACTGGGGTCTTGTAGGAGTTCAGAATTATCAGAAAATGTTTTCTGACCAATCCTTTTGGATCTCTTTGAAGAATACCATTGTATTACTCGTTTTTTCTGCTATCATTGGCCAGCAAGTGGTAGGTTTTTTTCTTGCACAGATGATGGAGAAGGCAAATCCTATTATCCGTAAAGCAACAGGTCTGGCTGTACTGCTTGGATGGGTAACCCCTGAAGTAGTGGTATCTTTCATTTTTTTTGCGTTCTTTAATAAAGAGGGGTCTGTAAACAGCTTGCTTGGGTTATTTGGGATCAGTCCTATCGCATGGTTATACAACTATGCAATGCTTTCTGTTATTCTTGCTAATATTTGGCGAGGTACAGCATTCTCTATGCTTATGTTTCAATCAGCACTTGATAATGTAGATACGAGTGTTAAAGAAGCAGCCGTCATTGATGGAGCAGGAAAAGTACAACTACTCACAAAAATTACTCTTCCCTTGATTTCTGGAGCAGTTCTTACCAATACTATTTTAATTACCTTGCAAACGCTAGGTCTGTTTGGTCTTATTTATGCTCTGACCGGGGGTGGCCCAGGATTTGATACCACCACACTTCCTATTTACATGTATAACCGAGCCTTCAGTGCCTACCAGCTTGGGTATGGAACAGCTATGGCCATCATCCTGTTACTGTTTGGAATAGGCTTGAGTTTGTCATACATGAAGAGTATGAAAAAGCAATTATAGGAGATTCCTCTATATGGTACTTACAACTATGACACGTAAACGTCTTATCCCAAATCTTGTGCTGATAATTATTGGCTTGTTGTTTCTTTGGCCTATGCTCTGGTTGTTTTTTGCTTCTTTTGATGCCGGCGCACCGCTATCTGTTAGGATTCCAAAGGACTTTACCCTTAACAACTATCGAATAATTTTGTCTGAGCCAATGAATCTTCGTGCCTTCATTAACAGCTTTTTGATATCTTTTTCTCAAAGCACCATTGTTGTACTTTTATCTATATTGGCAGCCTATCCGTTGTCCCGTTTCCCTCTTAAGCATAAAGGGAAAATTATGTATGGAATGCTGTTTCTTACAGGTCTTCCCCTTACAGCGATTATGGTACCTGTGTATATGGTATTTTTTTCGTTGAAGATAAATAACTCCTTATTCTCGACAACTTTGTTCCTCATTGCAACAGCACTTCCTTACAGCATCTGGATGACCAAGAATTTTATGGATGATGTACCGGTGGTCCTTGAGGAGGCTGCTTGGATAGAAGGGGCTGGTATGTTGGATACCATCCGTAGAGTTATTTTGCCAGTAATCCTTCCTGGAGTGTTTGTAGTCTTTATTTTTACATTCTCTGGAAGCTGGGGTAACTTCTTTGTGCCATTTATTCTACTAAATTCAGCAAATAAATTTCCTGCTTCAGTCGCCATTTATCAATTCTTTGGTGCATTTGGGAAAATTGCCTATGGTGAGCTTGCAGCATTCTCCTTGCTCTACACCCTTCCTATCGCAGTATTCTATCTTGCATCCCAGAAGTATAT
>CAZIVK010000141.1:0-4843 GCA_964542515.1 uncultured Oscillospiraceae bacterium
GTTGGACTTAAACTGCTCCTCCAGAATATTATTATACACCACCACATGGTCACTTGTCAAAACACCAATATACATTTCATTGGAATTTATGTCAAGAATATTTCTGGTTGTGAGATTAGCAACAGCTTTTGCGTTGTAGTCCAAAACCACTAAAGTAGATGCATCTCCTATTCCACTTCTACTGAGACGCAATGCAACAAAATCCGATCCTTTTAGCGAGTACCCACTGAGATTCATTGACTCAAACTCATACCTACCTGTTAGATTACCACTCTCATCAACAAAGGTTACAGCGTTCTCTGTAAGTACTATCACATGACCTTCATCCGTTATTCTGATGTCCAAAATTAAGGAGTCATCAACCTGATATCTGAAGACAGGTTCTTCACTATCCAACCTGATGAAGATAATCTCAGACTGTAGCTTTGCATTCTGCTGTCTTAGGCCACCCAGTACCATAACTTCACTGTCCTCGGAAAGTGCTGCAGCAGTGAGGTATTGCTCGGACGAATACCACCTATAAACCTCATCACCGGCCCCATTGTATACAGAGGTAGTAGCTTTGCTACCGATTTCATCGAACACCACCAGAAGCCATCCATTTTTGTTAATTTCAGCAATTAAGGTGTTTCCGTCATGGGTGACAGGGCTGGTACCAACTTTAAATGTATCAACCGAAATCATCCCACTCCCTCCTACATCATATGCAAGAAGGAACCTTCCCGCCACCTTTAAAACGGGTTTTGTAAAATTAAGATGTTGGGAAAGTCTACTCTGCCCTGATCTGTCTGAAATATCCAGGCCGGAGGATGACAATACAGCAATGCCATCCATATAGGGCTCCACCGAATTTGTCGAATCCGGTGAAAACTCAAACAGCTTTGTGTCAGCCGAGTTGCGGTTAAAGACGTTATGTATGTAGTCCTGGGCTGTACTTAAACTAATTTTATCCCTATTTATGAGCACAAAGATAACAAGGGCAACAAGCACCACCAGTACTACAGCCCTTAGTAAGAAAGCTATTAAACCACGTCTGTTGTTAGTTTCCATTGTACCAGACCCCTGTCATATAGAGTCCACAAGCAGGTAAAGTGGGACCCGCCCGCCCTCTGTCACAACTCAAAAGTATATCCCGGATTTGATTGGGAGATATCTTACCTTCCGATACGTACACCAATGTGCCGGCCATTGTGCGTGCCATATTGTACAGAAAACCACTAGCAGCAACACGTAACCGGATTACCCCATCCTTTTCCTCAACATTGTAGTAGAATACGGTCCTCTTTGTGGTTTTGACATTAGATCCCATGGAGCGCATGGAAGCAAAGTCGTGCTCCCCTACCATATGTGATGCGGCCTCCGCCATTGCATCCCGGTTCAGCTTGCCTGGGTAAAACAGTGCTCTGTTGGAGTAGAAGGGGTTGGGAATACTTGCACTGTAAATGTTGTAGGTGTCCTCCTTACGGACGCATGAAAGGACTGAGTGAAAGTCATCCGGTACCTCCCAAGCGGAGTATACGGCAATGTCACGGGGTAGCCTTGTATTAATGGCGTATGGCAGACGCTCTAAAGGTATTAATGAACTTGTATAGAAATTGGCGACGTATGTCTCAGCATGGACACCTGAATCAGTCCTGCCGCAGCCTGTGAGTCTGACATCATGCCCGGTTACGGCAGATATAGCTGCCTGTAAAGTCTGTGACACTGTCGGAACATCCTTCTGTGCTTGCCAACCATGGTAAGAGGTTCCATCGTAAGCGAGGCGCAGAGCTACGTTTCTCATAATCCGAGTACCCTCAGTGCAACAACGCCTCCCCACAGGGCCAATGAAAATATCACAGCCTGAAGGTCAACCATAGAGTACTTGAGTTGCCTCATGCGTGTACGTCCTTCACCTCCGCGGTAGCAGCGGCTCTCCATGGCGATGGCGAGGTCATCCGCTCTTCTGAACGCACTAATGAATAGTGGAACCAGTAGTGGAATGAGTGCTTTTGCACGCTTTAAGAGGTTTCCGCTCTCAAAGTCTGCACCGCGAGCTTTTTGGGCGTTCATAATTTTGTCAGCTTCCTCAATTAGGGTTGGTATGAACCTCAGTGCTATAGTCATCATCATTGCGAGCTCGTGCACCGGAACCTTAATCTTCTTTAGAGGGTTTAATAGATCCTCAATTCCGTCAGTTAATAGTATAGGCGATGTTGTGTAAGTTAACAGGAATGTCCCTGTAATAAGCATTACTATACGGACTATCATAAAAACAGCCGTATAAATACCTTCATATGTTACAGTCAGTATCCATATAGTGTACAGTTCCCTGCCCGGGGTGTAGAACATGTTCAGAAATCCAGTGATGGCAATAATAAAGATAAGGGGTTTTACTCCCTTGAGGATAACTGAAAGCCTGATCTTTGAGACAGCAACAGCAGTTCCTAACCAAACTAATAAAAAGAGGTATGAGAGTAGACCCTTTGCCACAAAAAGAATTGTGATATAGCCAAAGGTAAGAATTATTTTCATCCGGGGGTCCATTCTGTGAACCATTGTCTTTCCCGGGAAGAACTGTCCGAGTGTTATATCCTTAAGCATTATGATACTCCTTCAGTTCAAGAATACGCTTTGTGGCCTGATCGATGGTGTAGACGGACGAATCAACATCCATACCCATTTCACGGAGCTTGAGGAAAATCTGAGTGATTTGAGGTACGTCAAGGCCCATCTCTCTGAGCTTCTGTGCCTGTGAGAAAACTTCCTCAACCGTGCCGGTCATGAAAATATTACCGGCCTCCATTACAAGTACCCTTCTGGCGTGCTTTGCAATCTCCTCCATGCTGTGGGTAACAAGGATAATTGTTGCGTCACGTTTTTGGTGGTACTCGTTAATCCTATCCAGTATCTCATTTCTTCCAACTGGGTCAAGTCCTGCTGTTGGTTCATCCAGAATAAGCACTTCAGGGCGCATTGCAATGACTCCAGCTATGGCAACCCTCCGCTTTTGTCCCCCTGAGAGTTCAAAAGGTGACTTCTCGAGAAGATCATCACCGATACCTACGAAACCGGCGGCCTCCCTCACGCGCTCATCTATATCGTCGGAATTAAGACCCATGTTTGATGGGCCAAATGCTATGTCCTTGTAGACGGTCTCCTCAAAGAGCTGGTACTCCGGATACTGAAAGACGAGACCAACCTTAAAGCGGATGGACCGTATCTGTGAGGTGCTCTCCCAAATATCCCTTCCGTCAAAGAGTACTCTTCCGGAATCCGGCTTTAGTAGACCGTTAAAGTGCTGTATTAAAGTTGATTTGCCCGACCCGGTGTGACCGATCAGACCGAGGTACTCCCCACGTTCAATTTCAAAATTTACATTATTCAACGCAACCATCTCAAAGGGGGTGTTAGCTCCGTATGTGTGAATAAGGTTCTCAGTTTTTAAGATTGCTGACATTATGTCCTCCATCGGTGGATTTGCACATGTTAAATATTGCTTCTGCGCATTCATCTACACTCAGGGCGTCAAGTGGTAGCTCAAAACCCTCCGCACGAAGTGAATAAATCAAACCTATAGTTTGAGGGACGTCAAGCCCAATACCCTTGAGCAACTCTACCTGTTGGAAAATGCGCTTAGGCGTGTCGTCCGATATTATGTTGCCGTTACCCATTACAATGACCCGGTCACATAGTGCTGCTTCCTCCATATGGTGAGTTATAAGCACTATTGTTATACCGTAGTTTTGATTGAGCATGCGTATTGTCTCCATTACTTCAGCACGTCCAATGGGATCTAGCATGGCTGTGGGTTCGTCCAGAACTATGCATTTAGGCATCATTGCAATAACGCCTGCTATGGCAATGCGCTGCTTTTGTCCACCGGACAGCTTATGAGGAGCATGTTCACTAAACTCAGACATCCCCACTCTTTTGAGGGACTCATCAACCCTCTGCCTAATTTCTGCAGGGGGCACACCCAAGTTTTCAGGAGCAAATGCCACGTCCTCCTCCACAATATTAGCGACAATTTGGTTATCTGGGTTCTGGAAAACCATACCCACGCTCTGACGAATTTTATATATCCGGTCCTCATCAGCGGTGTCCATGCCTAGCACATACATATTTCCGCCTGATGGCAGCAAAATAGCATTGAAATGCTTGGCCAGAGTTGATTTACCCGATCCATTGTGACCAAGTATAGCAACAAACTCACCCTCACCAATAGTCAGGTTTAAGTCATCTAGGGCAAGTGGTGTTCCAAGCTCAGACCCATACATAAAGCTCAGTTTTACTGCTTCAATAATCTTTTCAGCGTTCATTTTTATCCTCTAGTTTCCAACGTCCGGCGGCGCCGCACGGCAGCTGTAATCCGCTTTCGGTAACATTAAGTCCGAGTTCTCCACACTCTGCAAATCCCCCAAACCTTGTAGTTACAGTGGTGTTCAGAATATAGGACAATACGGAAGGCGCAAGCCCCGTAGTATAGGAGTTAATAATAAAGAACAGCGGTTTATCACTTAGTACACCTACACACTGTTCAACCAGGTTGTAGAGATTGTCCTCAAGCTTCCATATTTCCCCAGAAGGTCCCCTTCCGTAGGATGGTGGGTCCATAATTATTGCATCGTATTGTTTTCCACGCCTGATTTCTTTTTCTACAAACTTTTTACAGTCGTCCACCATGTACCTTATATTCGCATTTTTCAATCCGGACAATTCTGCATTTTCTTTTGCACGGTCCACCATGCCTTTTGCTGCATCCACATGCGTTACACTCGCGCCTGCACTTGCACATGCCACTGTGGCACCACCCGTGTATGCAAACAAATTAAGCACATTAATTGGCCTTTTTGACTTTGTG
>CAZIVK010000142.1:0-4803 GCA_964542515.1 uncultured Oscillospiraceae bacterium
ATTGTCACGGAGCATTTTTGCAAGTTCTTCTCTATTCATCTTAACCACCCCAATCACTTCAACTTTCCTCATATTCTACAATATAAACAGGGGATATTCAAGCAAATTTAGTATGCCTTTATTGACAGGACTTGGGAAAAAGGATACAATAAAAAGAAATTGTAATTTGGAGTGATTGGATTATGAGCGATTACATGTCCAATGAGCACGAAATACTTCAGTCGGTAGCAAAGATCCTACACTATCTTCCGCTCTTTTTTGATGATGAGGTGTCTGTTGCACTAACAAATAGAGAGATATTTCTTGTAAACTTATCCCCCCCCAGTCTCCCAATTAAAGGTGGATATGGTGATAAAATCCCTTCTGGGGGTATAGCAACAGCCATTGAAACAGGTCAGGTCACCGTCCGTGAAATTCCTGAAGCTGTCTATGGTGTCCCTTTCCGGTCATATCCCGTCCCGCTTCATGATGAGGATGGAAGTGTGGTGGGTGTTTTAGCTATCGGCCGCAGTCTGGCAAGGAGCAGCCAGATGAAGCAGATGTCCCAAAACCTTTCAGACTTTTTAACCCAATCTGTAAAGACTGTACGTGAACTCTCGGAGGATGTGCAAAGGTTGGCTGTAACAAACGAGGATATTGCTCAAAAAAGCAAAAAAGCTATGAGTGACACCCAGGGGACTGCAGAAGTTGTAAAGGTAATCCAGAACATCTCCCTGCAGACAAACCTTCTTGGAATTAATGCAGCAATTGAGGCAGCAAACTCCGGTCAAGCCGGCAGAGGATTCCGCGTTGTTGCTGAGGAAATACAGCGTTTCTCCAGAACATCAACAGACTCGGCTCAGAAAATAGAAGGTGTCCTTAATGACATGACAAATTCTGTTGAGTATATATCAAGAAAGATCCTATCTTCAAATGAGCTTTTTAAAAACCAGTCCGGCATACTGCAGGACATCTCAAAATCACTCGATGAGCTCACAACCATTGCAGAGCAGGTCAGGATATTGGCGGACAGACTATAAAAGCAAGCATCTTAATATACACATATTTAGGCGGTCGTAAGATCGCCTTTTTATTTTGTCATAAGTGACTACCCAATAGGGAACACTAGACCGCGGAGGTGTTAAATATGGCTTCACGTAAATCTGTAATTTCATTTGGAATGGTTGCTATACCAATTTCTATGTACACGGCTACACAGGACAACGACATTCATTTCAACCAGCTGCATAAGGACGATCACAGCCGTATACGCTACAAAAAGACATGTTCCCACTGTGGCAAGGAGATAGAAACAGGAGATATTGTAAAAGGATTTGAGTACGACAAGGATAAATACATTGTTGTAACTGATGAGGATATTGAGAAAGTTAAGACTGAGAAGGAGAAATCAATTCAGATTCTTCACTTTGCAAACTTAAACCAGATATCACCTGTCTATTATGATAAGACCTATCAAGCGGTTCCGGCAGCGGGTGGGGAGAAGGCATTTGAGCTACTCCGGTCCGCTCTGTTTGCTGAGCAGAAGATAGCCATTGGTAAAACAGTACTTGGCACAAAGGACACATTGATGGCGATAATCCCTCGGGAGGACGGAGTTCTGATCTCCACCATGTTCTACGGCGATGATATCAAGGAGCTTCAGAAACAGTACACCAAGGTTGCGGTGGCTGAGGAGGAGCTGAAGATGGCAAAACTCCTCATAAACTCCATGGACACCCCTTTTGATCCGGAGCAGTATAAGGATGAATATCAGGAAAAACTCCGTGAGCTTATTGAGAGCAAGATTGCCGGCAGGGAGATTGTATCATCTGAACCTGAGGGTGCAGGTAAAGTTATCGACCTTATGGAGGCTCTGAAGGCCAGCGTCGATAGGGCAAATAAAGATAAGGAATCAGCGTAAGTTATATGGGAACTAAGCTTGATGAGTACAACCAAAAGAGGGATTTCTTAAGTACTGCTGAGCCTGAGGGCGTGCCGGAACAGACAGGTGGGAGCCTGCGCTTTGCGGTGCAGCACCATATGGCTCGTAAAGAGCACTATGACTTGCGCCTTGAGTGGGATGGGGTTCTCTTGAGCTGGGCGGTTCCAAAAAGGCCTTCGTACAACACACGGGACAAGCGTCTAGCTGTCCATGTGGAGGATCACCCCCTGGAGTACAGAAACTTTGAGGGCACAATTCCAAAAGGAGAATACGGTGGAGGCACCGTAATGCTCTGGGATGAGGGGTTTTGGGAACCACTAGTAGATGTGGACAAGGGGCTGAGTGAGGGCTCGCTAAAACTTTCTCTCAGTGGCAGGAGATTAAAAGGTAACTGGGCACTGGTACGGATGAAAACTAAGGGCGACAAGCGGGAGAACTGGCTCCTGATCAAGGAGAGAGATGACTATGCCAATGCAGAAAATGGAATTTCCGGGTTCAATACAAGCATCCGCACTGGCCGTACAATGAAGGAAATTGAGGACAGCGTCGGTGAAAAGACAACAAAGAACCCATTTCAGAGAGCTGACGCACAGCTGCTTAAACTGAAAACTAAGGTGCCTGAAGGGGACGGATGGCTCTATGAACTGAAATATGACGGGTACCGGATATTAGCCTTTATAGAGGGTAACACTGTCCGTCTTGTCACCCGCAACCATACTAACTATACAACCAAATTTGGCGCAGTAGTGTCATCCCTTCTGGATATGGCGGGGGGACGATCAATGGTTTTGGACGGTGAGATGACGGTTACAGACCCCTCTGGAAAGACCGACTTTCAGGCGTTGCAGAACTATTTAAAGAATCAAAAGTCTCAGAACTTAACCTATATTATTTTTGACATCCTGGCTTTGGATGGTTTAGATTTGAGAAAACAGCCCCTTACACAAAGAAAAGAGACACTGCTCCAGCTGATGAACGATGCCCCTAAGAACCTTCATTACAGCCAGCACATAAAGGGAAGCGGCAAGGAGAGTTTTGAAGCTGCATGTGCTCTAAATATGGAGGGCATTGTGGGTAAAAGGCCAGACTCGGTTTACTCCGGTACCAGAAATGGTGACTGGATCAAAATAAAATGCAATAAGAACCAGGAGTTTATCATAGGCGGGTACACACAAAAGACAAGGGGAATAAGCGCTCTACTCCTTGGGTTATATGAGGATAACGACTTGATCTATGTTGGGCGTGCCGGCTCAGGGCTCAGTGAGGCGTCTATTAAGGATCTTGAGACCAGATTTGGTAACATCAAAAGGGCGTCAAGCCCGTTTAAGAACCCGCCAAAAGAAAAGCCAAATGAAAAGACCATGTGGGTTGAACCTAACCTGTCGGCAGAAATTAAGTTTTCCGAGTGGACAAACGACAATCTACTACGCCATGCAAGCTTTAAAGGCCTTGGCAAAACGAGAGGTGAGACCGGTTTGTTAGTTGAAGGGGTAAAGATTTCAAATCCGCAAAAGGTTCTATACGATGATATTCAAATTACAAAGGGCGATGTTGTAAATTACTACTCTCAGATAGCTGAACGCATGCTTCCTTATATAGAACACAGAATCCTAAGTGCCGTGCGCTGTCCTAAGGGTGTTACTCAGGCCTGTTTCTTTAAAAAACACCCCGGCCCAGAGAGCAAGGGTGTTGTAATAGTGCCTCTAACGGATGACAAGGGTAAGACTGAGGACTATTTTTATATAGATAGCAAAGCCGGGCTCATATCGGAAGCGCAGATGGGAACTCTGGAGTTCCACATATGGGCAAGCCGCGTGGAGACACTAGAAACCCCTGATATGATGGTCTTTGACCTGGATCCTGATGAAGAAATGGATCTGAAACAGGTGCGCCAAGGAGCCAAGGACATCAGGTCAATACTGTCTGAGCTAACACTAAACTCATTTATAAAGACCAGCGGAGGCAAAGGTTACCACATAGTAGTACCCCTGAAACCTACCGCCCCCTGGGGCACCTTTTACGGCTTTGCAAAAAACGTTGCTGAAGTTATGGAAAAGAAGTGGCCAGACCGCTACACAAGTAATAGCAGGAAGTCCAGCCGCACCGGAAAGATCTTCATAGATTGGATCCGTAACGGCAGGGGAGCAACTAGTGTAGCACCATACTCCCTAAGAGCCAGAGATGGCGCATGCGTGTCAATGCCAATAACATGGGATGAGCTAGACTCTGTAGCCCCGGACGGATTTGACATGCATGATGCGCTCAAAAGGTTGCAAAAGAAGGACCCATGGGAGGGCTTCTTTACCTCAGATTACTATCTCTATAAGTGAGGTTTGTGACTGTCCTGTGCTGTGCTATTCTTGCGCCCTTCATGAGTGCAGACATTGGGTTTTCGGCATCCACTGGGACTTCATCCCCAACCAGGCTACCCTCTAAAATCATTTCACAGGCTTCGCGCATATTGGTGATATGATCTGCGGTAAAATATCCATTGGGTGCCTGAGACATGTGCCCAATCCAGAGCTTGGTATCCTGCATATCCACAAGTACCTTCTCAAAGCGGCGGAGTTCTTCTGCGTACACTGTCATGGGGAGTGAGTGGTCAAGTTGGAGCCACACTCCCAGTGCATCTCCTGTAAAGCAACGCCTGTTTTCCCTGTCTAAGAACACCATACTACCGGGTGTGTGTCCAGCAATCCTATACGTATCAAGCACTATACCTCCGAGGCCAAAGCGATCTCCCTCTTTGATATCTGTAAACATATCCTCTGTGAACCAAGGAGCAAACATACTTTTTGCTATGTCAAAGTCATCCATGCTCATATACAGTGTAAAGCCGTCAGCCTCATATAGCCCCTTAACCTCAGCCCCCGCGTGGTCAG
>CAZIVK010000143.1:0-4782 GCA_964542515.1 uncultured Oscillospiraceae bacterium
GACATCTCCTGGCAGAACTTGTACGATCCTGTGCCCCAGAAGATATTTCTGACGATCTGAGAGAACCCCTTGAAACGTGGCTTGACAATTTAGATGATGCTCAGGTGTCCACTCCTGTGTCACGGAAAATTTTAAGCATTCTAAAGAAATTGGAAAATAAAAACAGTTCGATGGATGAGGTTATTAAGTATAAAGATTATTTTGAAAAACGCTCCTTCTGGATGATTGGGGGCGACGGATGGGCATACGATATTGGATACGGCGGCCTCGACCACGTGCTTGCATCCGGAGCTGATGTCAATATTTTTGTTATGGATACAGAGATCTACTCCAACACAGGTGGACAGGCCTCAAAAGCTACACCTACCTCAGCTGTTGCAAAATTTGCTTCCTCCGGCAAAAAGACACGCAAGAAGGATCTCGGGAGAATGGCTATGAGCTATGGCAACGTCTATGTGGCCCAGATATCCTTGGGGGCTAACATGCTTCAGACCATAAAGGCCATGACAGAGGCCGAGAGTTATCCCGGCCCCTCACTTATTATTGGTTACTCCCCCTGCATCAGCCATGGAATTAAAACGGGCATGGGCACTAGCATCCATCAAGAGAAAAGGGCTGTTGAGGCTGGTTATTGGCACCTCTACAGGTACAATCCTCTCCTTGCTGATGAGGGCAAAACACCATTTACTTTTGATTCAAAAGAGCCAAAGGCCTCGTATCGCGACTTTTTATCAAGTGAACTCCGCTACACCCAACTCCAAAACGTCTTCCCCGACCACGCAAACAAACTCTTTGAGCTCTCAGAAAAACACTCGGATGAGCGCCTAAAGGCCTATTTGGACCTATCCGGCAAATAGCACTATTTCTCGTTGCTATCCACGTACTCTTTTGCCTCAATAACCTCCCACTCCGATGGAATCATGACTTGTGATCTCCTCTTTTTCTTCATAATGCCTGCCCATGCGGCGGTCTTATGGCTCTCTCTGGGTTCACGTCTTATCTTCACACAGCTCACCCCCCTTCACAGAATATACTCCCCAAATCTTTCAAAAATAATGAAATGGAAGGTGCATAAATGGAACACGACAAAATGAATCAAATGGCCAAACACAATGTTGATAACAAAGATCAAAAGCTGACCACTAACATGGGGCAGAAGGTATCAAATACCGATGACTCCCTTAAAGCCGGCCTGCGCGGACCAACTTTGCTGGAGGACTTTCATCTGCGTGAAAAGATTACACATTTTGATCACGAGCGGATACCGGAACGTGTAGTGCATGCGCGTGGCTTTGGTGTGCATGGAGTTTTTCAACCTTATGAGTCCATGGCCCAGTACACCACAGCAGAGTTCTTGCAAAACCCAAACAATATAACCCCTGTGTTTGTACGTTTTTCCACAGTTGTAGGATCCAGAGGTTCTGCAGACACCGTCAGGGACATCCGTGGATTTGCCACAAAATTCTACACCTCTGCAGGAAACTTTGACCTTGTAGGAAATAATGTACCGGTTTTCTTCATTCAGGATGCAATGAAATTTCCAGACTTTGTGCATGCAATAAAGCCCGAACCGCATAACGAAGTTCCCCAAGCCACCTCCGCCCATGACACCTTCTGGGATTTTGTGGTGAGCACGCCCGAAACAACCCATGCCGTAATGTGGCTCATGTCGGACAGAGGAATTCCTCGAAGTTTCAGGATGATGGAGGGCTTTGGGGTAAACACCTACCGCTTTATAAACGCCAAGGGTGAGGCCCACTTTGTAAAGTTCCACTGGAAACCACTACTGGGAGTGCACTCCCTTCTCAGGGATGAGGCCCAAAAACTATCCGGCAAAGATCCTGATTTTCACAGAAAGGATATATGGAATGCCATCGAGGGGGGCAACTATCCGGAGTTTGAGTTGGGAGTACAAATTCTGGCGGAATCACGGGAGTTTGAATTTGATTTTGATATCCTGGATGCAACAAAGTTTTGGCCAGAAGAGCTGATTCCTGTAAAGATTATTGGTAAAATGACCCTCAACCGTAACGTGGATAACTTCTTTGCCGAGACAGAGCAGGTTGCTTTCTGTCCAGCTAATCTGGTATCAGGTATAGATTTCAGCAATGATCCACTGCTCCAGGGCAGACTGTTCTCATACCAGGACACGCAGCTTATCCGCCTTGGCGGTCCCAACTTTCATCAAATACCAATTAACCAACCGGTGGCCCCCGTCCACAACAACCAGCGGGACGGCTTTCACCGCATGACAATAGACAGAGGAATTGTCTCCTACTTTCCAAACACTCTGCAGAACAACTCCCCAACCCCCGCCACTGAGGCCGAAGGTGGATATGTCCATTACACCACAAAAGTCGATGGAAACGTCATCCGCGGCCGCAGCGACTCCTTTAAGGATTTCTTTAAGCAGGCAACTCTTTTTTGGAAGAGCTTATCCCAGGCGGAAAAGGAACACACCCTTGATGCATTTCATTTTGAGGTGGGAAGCGTCAAAGACAAAGCTCTAAAGCAAAAGGTTGTTGACCTCTTCAACAATGTGGACAATGAGTTTGCCTACACGCTTGCAGATAAACTGGGGGCGGACGTTCCCCTACCCGTCCCTGTATCCAAGCCCAAGGCACTGACCCCTGCGGTTAGCCAGGACAACACTATTAAGAGCGCAATGACCCGCAAAATTGCAGTCTTAACCGATGATGGTTTCTGCTGGAACGACCTGACTCAGATGCTGGACTGCCTCAAAAGCGATGGAATCAGTGCAGAAATTGTCTCGTCAAAAATGGGGATGATCACCGGGGACAACGGCCAACAACTTGAAGCCACCAAGGACTACACCACTACCGAATCACTTTTCTACGACGGAGTTTACGTCCCCGGGGGCAGTCAAAGTATTATTAACATGAATAAAAACTCCGACGCCACAAACTTCCTCTGCGAGGCCTTCAAGCATGCAAAAACAATAGCCGCCACTGGCGAGGGCATAAACATGCTCCAGAAGTCCTCAGCCCACACCATCCCGATGTCCACCCCTGAAAGCATGGAGCTAAAAACCGATACCGGAGTTCTGACCGTAGGCAAACCCCCTAACCTTACCGCCTTCATTGAGGAGTTCATCAAACTCCTCTCAATGCACCGCCACTGGGCACGCCACTGACAGTGAATTAAACACGGGGATGGGTACCTTGTTTACCAAGGTACCCGTCCCCGCGTTTAAATTCACCGCTCTATGGTGTATTCAAAGTTTTCATAGACAACGGTGTCGCCCTCATCTATGTCAAAGGGGAGGAGGGCGCGTGCAATACGGTTTTTCACGCCTTCTGTTTCAAGAACGGCGTAGTCACCGTCTATCATCACTACTACGTATCTTATTGGATTCATAAATCCACCTCCGGTATCCGCATCAGCGGTTCTTTTCTTTCCACTTGGCAAGCTGTTCAGCAAGTGCAGAGTTTGTGTTTTCTGGCTCGGGCTGATTTGACAAATATTCCCTCACATCTGATTTGGTGGCTCCGGCACTCTTTTTGCGCTTTTCAAAATCAGAGAGTCTCTCCCTATGACCACAGACGCAGGTAAAGATTCTGTTGTCCCCCTCTCCCCGCATCTCAAGTTTCTTGTGGCAGTTTGGGCAACGTGCGTTTGTTGTGAAGGCGAGATTTTTTCTATATCCACATTCCCTATCCGGGCAGACCAGCATCTTGCCTCTCTTCCCCTTGACATCCAGCAGGAACTTTCCACAGTCAGGGCACTTTTCTCGGGTCATATTGTCATGTACATAGGAGTGGCTACTTGTTTTGACGCGTTCAACCAGCTTAGCGGAGTATGTCCGCATTTCAGCAATGAAGTCACTGTCCTTAGCCTGACCTTTACTTATACGGGACAGAGTATCCTCCCATTTTGCGGTAAGTTCTGCAGACCGCAGCTCCTCTGGAACAAGTCCCACCAGCTGTATACCCTTGGATGTGGGGATAATTTCCTTCCCGCGGCGTTCAGCGTAAAAGCTTGAAAAAAGCTTTTCAATAATGTCCGCCCGTGTTGCGGGTGTTCCCAGTGCGCCCCTGGGACTTTCCATGGCAGTCAGGAGGGTTGCTTCGTTATAGCGTGCAGGTGGTTTAGTTTTACCGGGTTTCAAAGTTACGGCGTTTATTTTTACTGCATCCCCCTGCCTGATTTGAGGGAAGGACTGTTCCGGTTCGTCATCCGGGTCACCGTCCGTGTTGGACAGGTTACCATATGCGGCTTTCCAACCCAGGTTCTTTACAATTTTACCCTTGGCATGGAACTCATTTTTCCCGACAGTAATTTTTACTTTGGTCTCCTCATACTCAAACGCAGGAGAGAGGACAGCTATGAAGCGACGCACTACCAAATCAAAGATATTGCGCTCTTCCGGTGAAAAACGGGACATATTCACAGGCTCATCCGTAGGAATGATTGCGTGGTGGTCTGTAACTTTGGCGTTGTTGACAATATACTTTGTGGAGAGAGGCCGGTTCCTCAGAAGGCTCTGAACCTGTTCCCTATAGTTTCCTATTGAGACACAACGGAGTCTGTCCGTCAAAGTGGCGGCCACGTCATCCGTAATATAGCGGGAGTCTGTGCGGGGATATGTCAAAGCCTTATGGTTTTCATATAAACTCTGCATATAGGACAAGGTCTGCTTTGCAGTGTACGCGTATTTTTTGTTAGCGTCCCGCTGAAGCTCTGTAAGGTCATATGCAGCAGGAGGAGCTTGGTGTTTGTATTCACGCTTTACCGATGCAAGCACTCCCCTTTGCCCTTTGA
>CAZIVK010000144.1:0-4765 GCA_964542515.1 uncultured Oscillospiraceae bacterium
AAGAAGGATATTAACGAACATATCACAGCACTTAGAACAGACATGATAAAGATAAACCAGTTCAAAGCTCTGATAATAGGGGATGTGTTGGACCAGGTTGCAGGAATTGAGGAGACAGAACTCTTTATCCCCTTAGGAAACATAATTAATGGAGAAATTTTCTCCGGAAGGGGACCTAAAATTCCCCTTGTACTTGTACCACTTGGAACCGCAGACGCTCAGTTTATAAGCGTATTTAAGTCCGTCGGAATAAATCAGAGCAGACATCAAATAATTGTAGAAGTAAAGGTACGTATTAGTGTGCTACTACCCGGTTTTAGCTCAGCTACAGAGGTTTCGTCCCAGGTGAGCATTGCAGAGACAATCATAGTAGGAAATGTACCTGAGGCATACACATATCTTGAGGACACCGGACAGACCGGTATGGACATATACGGTGACTTTGATCTTGACGGAAATAGGTAGACTTTTCTAAAGCCCTAATGTAAAATATACTAGATAAAAAAGAATCGAGGAAAATTTATGGATTCGACCTATGACGAAATTGTAAAGCTCCGTAAAGAGATAGAGGATTTAAATTATAAGTATCACGTGCTTGATAAGCCGTCGGTTTCTGACTATGAATTTGACGCACTAATGACGCGTCTGATTGAACTTGAACAGGAGTATCCGGAGTATGCATCACCTCAGTCACCAAGTATGAGGGTTGGTGGAGTCCCTCTTGAGGCATTTGAAAAGGTTGCGCACACAGTGCCTCTGGAGAGTCTAAATGACGTATTTAGCTATGACGGGGTACGGGAGTTTGACACTCGTATCAGGGCGCAACTTGACAATATCCGCTATACTACAGAACCTAAGGTGGACGGTCTTTCTGTGTCCCTTGAATATGAAAACGGTATATTTGTTAGAGGAGCTACCAGGGGCAACGGTACAGTAGGGGAAAACGTTACTGAAAACCTTAAGACTATAAAGACACTACCTCTTGTACTAAGTGGTGCGCCAGCGCGCCTTATTGTGCGTGGTGAGGTCTACATGTCCAAAAAGGTGTTTACGGAACTTAATGCTGAACGTGAGCTAAATGAGGTACCCCTATTTGCTAACCCAAGAAACGCTGCCGCAGGCTCAATGCGTCAATTGGATCCTAAAATAGCTTCAGAACGTGCCCTTGATCTTGTGGTTTTTAATATTCAGTTGGTTGAGAGTGTGTCTTTTAGTAATCACTCTGAAACAATTGACTATCTGGCTGGTATGAAATTCCGTACTATACCCTATAAGCTGGCCACTTCAGCGGAAGAAATAATTGCTGAGGTCCAGAGGATTGGGGAGAGCAGAGCCCAATACCCCTATGAACTGGATGGTGCAGTTGTAAAGCTTGACAGCCTTACACAGAGGGAGTTTCTTGGAAGTACATCCAGAGCACCAAGATGGGCAGTGGCTTACAAGTATCCGCCAGAAATTAAGCCTTCAGTTCTAAAAGACATTGTGATATCGGTAGGTCGTACCGGCGTACTAACACCAAAAGGTGAAATAGAAGCTGTACAGTTGGCGGGGACCACTGTAACAAATGTAACCCTTCATAACAGTGCATTTATTGCTGATAAGGATATCCGTGTAGGTGACACACTATTGGTTAGAAAAGCAGGAGATATCATCCCTGAGGTCGTTGACGTGGACAAGTCCAAGCGTCCCGCGGCAGCTACACCCTACGTTTTTCCCACAGTCTGTCCTGTGTGTGGCTCGGAAGCAATCAAGGAGGCTAATGAGGCCGCGTACCGCTGCATGGGCGCTGAGTGTCCTGCACAGCTTATAAGGATGATTTCACACTATGCATCCCGTGATGCAATGAATATTGAGGGTCTCGGTGAAAAGGTAGTGGAACTCCTTGTAAATATGGAGCTTCTTAAATCCTCTGCTGACCTGTATTATCTTGACAGAGCTGTGCTTAAAGAATTGCCACGGTTCGGGGAAAGATCCGCTAATAATTTGCTTTTACAGGTTGAGAACTCTAAGAAAAGTGACCTATCCAATCTTTTGTTTGCTTTTGGGATTAGACATATAGGTAAGAGAGCAGCAAAGCTTTTGGCATCTGAATTTGGCTCACTTGAAAGCCTTCTCAGTGCGGAAACTGCTACAATATCAAGTATCCCGGATATAGGCCCTGTAATGGCTGATAGCTTTACAAAATGGGCTCAAAGCCCACAGACGGTGCACCTTATAGGCCGTCTACGTGAAGCAGGAGTCAACTTTAAGAGCCTAATTGAGGTTGAAGGGAATAAGTTATCCGAGAAAATTTTTGTGCTTACTGGGACGCTCAGCCGTTTCAAACGGTCGGAGGCCGCAGCACTAATTGAATCACAGGGCGGAAAGACCTCATCCTCGGTCTCTAAAAAGACAGACTATGTATTAGCAGGTGAGGATGCCGGATCAAAGCTTGATAAGGCGGTGCAGCTGGGTATAACAGTTTTGACAGAGGATGAGTTTGAGACACTTATAAAATAATCCACAATAAAATATAACTTTACTGATGGATGGCTTTTGCCATCCATTTTTGTCATAAAAGAGGGATGTCCAAAATACTATATTGGTATAGCATCATATTAGCAAGGAGTGAGAAGATGGAGGATTTTGCATACAGATCCAATAGGTTTGATATTGCTCTAAACCTATTACCTGGTAGGTTACGCGTTCATTTGCAGGCAGTTGACAAGTCAACTAAGGCCTCCGCAGAGGAGTTCAGGCTGAGGGTTGGAAGGCCCCTGAGTATTGCCCTTCCAAATGGAGAGATAGTCCCTGACAACACAACTGACGTAACCGGACAAGACCTATCCGATCTGCTGAGTATTGTATCCCACGGATCTGTGCACTCATTTTCGGAAAGCTTGAAGTGGGGTTATCTGACCGCTGAAGGGGGTCACAGAGTAGGAATATGCGGCAGTGCAATTGTAAAGAACAGCGAGATAACCGGAATAAGGAACATATCTTCCGCCTCGGTACGTATAGCGAAGGAGGTCCGGGGTATTGGAAAGAAGCTATGTGAGGAACTTTTTAAAGAGGCACCTTTTCCCAATATTCTGATTGTTTCACCTCCGGGGGGCGGAAAGACAACGCTACTACGGGATATGATAAGGAACGTTTCAAATTCTGGGGTGCGAGTTGCAGTTGCGGATGAGAGAAATGAAATATCTGCAATGCATGAGGGTAGGCCAGGCTTTGATATCGGATCACATACAGATGTCATTGAGGGTGCTGAAAAGGCGGGGACTTTAATGATGTTGCTTAGGGCAATGAATCCACAGGTAATTGCGGTGGACGAGATTACCATCCTTGAGGACATGCGTGCTATGGAAAGAGCGTATAATTGCGGAATCTCCCTGTTGGCAACAGCCCATGCAAAGGATCTAGAGGACCTATCAAGGAGAAGCTACTACGCCGGTGGTGGTAAAATGTTTCAAAAAGTTGTAGTTATCCGGGGGGAGGGCTCCTCCAGAAGCTACCAAGTGATGGACTGGAAAAATGATTAAGCTTTTGGGATCTGTGATGCTGGTTATAGGATGTGGATTGATAGGAGTTAATGCGAACCTCTTATTGCGCAGAAGAATAGCTGTACTCTCAGCGCTATTATCGGCCCTCGAGGTCATGGAGTCAGAGATTGGTTACCGTTTGGCGCCGATACCGGAGGTGTTGAAGGTTGCAGGTGATGCAGGGGGCGGACGTGTAAAAGAGTTCTTTCAGCTCTGTGTCCTGCAGATGGAGATAAGGGGACCGCACAACTTTTCTGAGATCTGGAGAGAGGCACTGATAACAGAACTTTCTGAGCTGCCGGACAATCAAAGGCAGGTACTACTGGACCTGTCCGACTCACTCGGGAGATACAGTGCTGAGGACCAGGTATCAGCTATAGCTTATTCACAGCGTAGAATCGAGAACTTCATACATCAGGCGGAGGCGGAGAGTACAAAAAAGGGGCGTATATACATAACCCTCGGACTGTCGTTGGGGATGACAATTGTGATGATTCTAATATAGTTGAAAATGAGGTAGTTAAAGATGCAGGTGGACTTAATTTTTAAGGTGGCAGCTATCGGGATATTGGTGGCTGTTCTCAACCAGCTCCTCATACGGTCGGGTAGGGAGGAGCAGGCCATGTTGACTACACTGGCAGGCCTAATAGTTGTACTTATGATACTCCTTGAGGAGATAAGTAATCTGTTCAATACCGTCAAAGCTCTGTTTGGACTGTGACAGGGGTGTGAAGATGGAACAGGTTATTAAAGTAGCAGGTATAGCAATTGTTGCCACTTTTGCAGCTCTCGCCGTTAAGCGTGACAACCCATCAGGGGCGCTACTTATTGCGGTAGCAGCCGGTGTGGTTGCACTTGTGATATTTCTTTCTATCCTAAGTCCTATAATACGTCTCATAGAGGACTTGGCGGACGATGCAGGGCTCTCTCCTGCGGTAATATCTCCACTTATTAAGACCCTAGGGATATCTATAATTACCAAGATTTCTTCTGACGCCTGTAGCGACGCCAAGGAAGAACTTCTTTCAACTTGTGTTGAGCTTACCGGAGCGGCAGCTGCGCTTTATGTGGCGCTGCCTCTGCTCTCTGCGGTGCTAAGTTTGACAAAATCATATCTGTCATCATGAGAAGGATAGTGGTAGTCATTGTCCTAATTCTTGTGTTGGCAGATATATTACCGACTTGTCTAGCATATGATGTTTTTGAAACGCAATACGACTCGTTGGATATTAGTGAGCTCGAGG
>CAZIVK010000145.1:0-4755 GCA_964542515.1 uncultured Oscillospiraceae bacterium
TTTCAGCAGTGCGTTTTCTTTGTACAATGATGAATAGTCCCCTGAAACTGCGTCCAGGAACTCATCCACCTCACCCATATCATACCCACCAAATACAGCTTTAGGAAACTTTTTATCCTGCACTTCCTGTGGAGTGTACATAGCCTTTCCTCCTTATAATACCCATAATACCCAAAAAGGCCGGACTTTCGCCCGGCCTCAATCTTAGATCATTCAGCGCCGAACTCTCAGAAATATAGCCCGTTGTTTTCGAGCTCGTCAATAATATCTCCGAGTATTTCCACATTGAAAGGCGTGATTATGTATGTTGCGTTGGCAACTTTCTTAATTTTACCCTCATTTGCGTAAGCTACACCACTAAGAAAGTCAATAAGTCTGCGTGCTACGTCCTTGTTGGTTGATTCCAGGTTTAAGACAACAGTACGTTTGTCACGCAGGTGATCAGCTATTTCAGCAGCATTCTCAAAGCGATCAGGCTTAACAAGAACCACCGATAGTTGAGTGGTTGCGTGAATATTCACAACTTTATCCCGCTTTGATTCAAAGGGCATTGTGACTGTAGAACTCTGTTCTCTTGTGGCGGAGCGTGGAGTGAACTCCTCAAAGACGTCCTCCTCCTCGGCATACGGGCGAGCTAATTTCTTTAGTTCGTCAAACAGACTCATATTATCCTCCTTAAGCGGCTTTGCCGCATGGTTTTGTAAATATCATAATAACCTGTGTATATTATCGTATTTTTTCCTGCTTGTGTCAACTAATAGTTTCCACATTTATGTGAAATTTTAAATGGGCCGGAGACAATGATCACTTTACGCGTTTTCCATCAAAGAGGTTTTTAGATGTGACAATTATTTCATCCCCCGGACGGAGAGTTGACGGCGACGTTGGGTCATATTTTACGATGTAGTGTTGATCAGTTTCAAAGATCTGCTCCGTCTTAACAAATACCGCTTGCATAGCTACTAAGCAGTATACGCCGGTGTTGCCGTTTTCATCTATCCTGAGGGACTGTTTAGGTATACGTACACCCTCATATGTTGAAAAAACAATGTCTGCGTTCTGGCGACGGAGTCCCAACAGCTCACTTATGTGTTTAGTGGACGATAGCACTACAAGGCTGCTCCCATCCGATTCCACTTCTACACGGAGTACCCGGGCTCTCAACGAGCCGATGTAGTCCCCCACAAACCTCAATGTGATGCTTTTTCCAGGCCATAGATCCTTTGTGTGTTCAGTGGGGATAGCGGCGGCATAGCACCATTCAAACCCTGAAACAATCCTACCACAATAGTTGTTGCCGGACAGGTCCTCTCTCCTAAGAGCATCTGCGTTCATCAGTTCAGAGAGTGTGATGGTCTTAGATTTCTCCAGATTAAGAACCTCTTCAAATCCATCTACAGACCCGGTAAACAGTCCCGATATTGGAGCATACAGTGATGCAGACCCTTTACCGGCACTTCCTACGATGTCCGACCTCTGTGCGGCCAGCCTGTCCAACTCCGACTTAGCTTCTACAGCGCCATTACTGGAGAAGGTTAGACCTCGTTTTAAGACAAGTGCCTTCAACTCCTGGCTTTCTGCAACCACATCAACAGTTTTGGGCTTTTCTATACCGTAGAGGACGTTCTGAAGCCTAGTTGATATGTCCAGATCTGTTTTTGCGATGTTAGATAAGTTCTGATTATTGACGGCAGTCTGCAAAAGAAGTATTTCCTGGTCAATCTTTTCAACCTCTTTTTGGGTGTCTCTGACCGATGTGTTTTCATAGTTTACAACGAGAACTTTCCCTTTAGCAACCTTATCCCCTTCCCCAACGACAATCTCTCTTACACCGCTACCTTCAGCGGCTAGAGGTATTTCATCACGGAAGAGGTATCCGTTTACTGTAACTGATTCCTCAGCGGTATAGAGCACCGCCTCAACAGTTTTTAAGGGGCTGTCCACTGCGCGATATATGTAATACGCCATATACCCCATAACAGCTACTACAACTATAGCTGTCAAGAGGCCGGATATTGCCTTACCCTGTTTCATCCGCGTACTTCCGTCATTCCTCTGAATCTTGCTTAGACAAAATGGACATGTCTACGTAGCGCAGCGGTATGACAGTGGAGATTGCATGTTTGTAAACCATTTGCTGTTTTCCATCACTCTCAACCATAACTACAAAGTTGTCAAAGCCTCTGACCTGTCCCTTCATCTGAACGCCGTTCATGAGGAAAATTGTAAGGGGAATCTTGTCCTTTCTTGCTATGTTAAGAAAGTAGTCCTGAAGATTATAATTCTTTTGCATTTTAGCCACTCCACTTTTTTATTTTATGGTAAGTCCAACCCATTAGCATTGTACAAAAAACTTCCGGAATAATTAGTCGAAGTCTGAAGGATTTCAGAATCATTTTGCTCGTCCCGATAAAACCACCGTATGTTCTTATTGCGCCTAAGCCATGTCAGCTGACGCTTAGCATACCTACGGCTTGCAGTCTTAATTTCCTCTGCGGCATCCTCTGCTGAACGGCCTTCCTTCAGGGCTCTGATTATTTCTTTGTAGCCTATTGCCTGAAAGGCGCCTGCCCCGTCATGGAGAGTAGGAAGGAGCTCAGTAACTTCACGCACAAGTCCCCTACTGTACATTATATCCACGCGGGAATCAATTCTGCCATAGAGGGTGTCCCTGTTTTTGTAGCCAATCCCAATGTATAGTGCGTTATACCGATGCTGTATGGACTGGGTCTCTTTATTGTGCTGTGATATGGGCTTGTCCGTCCCGAACCGCACCTCAAGAGCTCTGCAAATACGGTTTTTGTCATTTGGGTGGAGCTTCTGCGCTGTTTGCGGATCCATGCGGTTTAGTAACCTGTGCATCAGCTTTCCACCGTTGCGGTCATACATGGCAGCGAGCCTTTCCCTAAGTATACCATCTTCCGAAACATTTGAAAAGTATATACCTTTGATTAATGAGTCCATATATAGACCTGTTCCACCTGCAACTATTGGGACCCTCCCCCTACCGAGTATTTCTGTAATACAGGCGGATGCGTCCTCCACATATCTGGACACAGAATACTTTTCATTTGGGCCTATTACACCAAGCATGTGGTGCGGAACACCGCGCATCTCATCCGTAGTTGGCTTTGCAGTACCAATATCCAAACCGGAATAAATCTGCATAGAGTCACATGATACCACTTCACCGTCAAGAGCTAGTGCGAGGCCAACTGCAAGATCAGTCTTTCCGGAGGCTGTGGGGCCTACGACACATATCACTTTATCTGTTAACTTCTCCACTTATGCCCTCCCGAGTCTGCGTTCCAGATCTCCCTTTGTTAGAAGTGCCGCCACAGGTCTTCCGTGGGGACAATACTTAATATCATCAAACTGCATAACGCGCTCAACAAGAGCGTACTTCTCACTGTATGTTGAGAGACTCCCCGCCTTAAGCGCAGCCTTACATGCCACAAGCCGGAGTGCCTCCTCCCGTTTTTGGAGTTCAGTCGCTCGGCGGTTCTCAAGAAAGGACTGTGCAATCTCCTGCAGTGATGCCTCGGCGTCACCGGGATCAATATCTTCAGGCAGAGCCCGGAGTATGATACTTCCACCACCAAACTCCTCAACATCAAAACCCATTGTTGATAGGAGCTCCCTATTTTTCAGAACCACATCAAGCTCATCACTCCCCGGCTTAATAACAACCGGCTCAAGAAGAAGTTGGGAGAGGGGATCGCTTTGCTGTTCCTTTAGACGCTCATAAATAATCCGTTCGTGTGCTGCGTGCTTATCTATAAATAGTAGGTCGTCACCATCCTCCACAACAATGTAGGAGTTAAAAACCTCACCGTTAATCTTCCAAACAGCAATTGGTTCAGGCTCACTACTTTGTAATGGTATGTCTTGACGCAATGGCTCATTGCTTTGATGCAATGGTGGATCTATTTGAGGTTTAGTTGCATTAAATTCTGGCATTGTGTAGGCCACTTTGTATTCGTCAGGTTTCATGGCTTTGAAGAAATCCTGTCCGCCCTTAGGTGAGTATACCAGCTCTGCACGCGCGTCACCTGTATTGATGGCGTCCTGTACTGCCAAATATAGTGCGTCAAAAACTTGTTTGTCAAAAGCAAACTTCACCTCGGATTTTGCGGGGTGTACATTTACGTCAAGCAGTTCGGGTGCAATATCAATATGGACAACACAGGATGGAAACCTGTTAACCATCAGTTTGTTTCTGTAGGCCTCTTCAAGGGCAGCCGTCAATGTCCGAGACTTTATAGGCCTTGAGTTTACAAAAAAGTCCTGCTTTGTGCGGTTTCCGGCACTTGCTATAGGCTTTGATACATAACCAAAAACAGATATTCCGTTGTGTTCCAGCTTAATTCTTTCTAGTCCGGCGGTAAAGGATGGGCCGTAGACACAGTAGATAGCAGATTTGAGGTTACTGTCACCGGGGGTTTGGTACTCCTCTGCACCATCCGAAATATACTTAAACGATACATCCGGATGAGCCAGAGCCGCGCGTCTTACAACAGTTTTAATTTGAGACGCCTCTGCGGAGTCCTTTTTAATAAACTTCATTCTTGCTGGCGTATTGAAAAACAGTTCCTTCACCATAAATGTAGTTCCGAGCGGACACCCCGCCTCTTGAAACAGCGTTTCAACGCCGCCTTCAGATTCGTAGCATACTCCTGCTAATTCACCGGGTGTACGTGTAAACAGCGATATTTTAGATACAGATGCTATCGATGCCAGTGCCTCACCTCTGAA